>JAENZU010000600.1 GCA_016841125.1 Melioribacter sp.
TATTAATGGATATTTCGATAAATGGAAAAAAGAGCGGATTAGAATTAACAAGGGAGATTAATGCATCCCTATCATATAAAGGCACTCCCATAATTGGTCTTACTGCACATGCACAAAATAAAGTGAAGCTGGAAGCAATCGAGGCAGGAATGGATCATATATTAATTAAACCGGTTTCAAATGAAGAGTTAAAAGAAGCTATTAGATCATTAATAGAATCTAGGCAGCAGAAACAAATAAAAATTATTTAGAAATAATAGAAAATGAATACTTCCGAATCAAACCGTGATGATAAAGAAATCAACACATCTCCAATATCCATAAAGGAAGCAGTGAAAAATAATAGATACATAACGCCCTTATTACTTTTAACAATTAGTTTATTAGTCACTTATATATTTTGGAATATCGCAAAGACAAATGAAGAGAGTGAGCTCCGGTCATATTTTGATTATCGCGTAAGGGATGTTGACGCACGTATTGGGCATCGTCTTAATAGTTATGAAGAAATTCTTAGAAGCGTACGGGGTTTATATAATGTTTCTGATAATGTCGATCGGATAAAATTCCGTTCATTTTTTAATTCACTGAATATCAAAAAAAACTATCCGGGCATACAAGGTGTAGGCTTTTCTTTAATAGTCCCTTTAGAACAAATTAAAAAACATACTGCAGGCATTCGTGAAAATGGATTTCCGGATTATAAAATTTGGCCGGAAGGTGATAGAGAAACTTATACTTCCATAATATATCTTGAACCGTTCAAAGACCTAAACCTTCGCGCATTTGGCTATGACATGTTTTCGGAGCCTGTCCGCAGAGTAGCAATGGAAAAATCGCGCGACTCAAATGAACCCATAATGTCTGGGAAAATAAAATTGGTGCAGGAAACAGGCAAGGATGATCAAGCCGGTTTCCTGATCTATTTACCGGTTTATAAAAATGGAAAGTCAAATATATCCCTAAGTGAAAGGCGCAGTAATATTATTGGTTGGGTTTATTCCCCTTTCAGATTTGATGATTTTATGAATGGCATTTTCGGCGAACGTGCCGCAGACATTGATGTTGAAATTTATGATGGTAATATTGTCACAAATGAAACGAAAATGTACGATTCAAAATTACATGCATCTAATTCAAATATTTTATTAACCTCCGGTAAAGTTATGAATCTAAATGGGCGTGAGTGGACTGTTATTGTGAAATCCACACCAAGCCTAGAGTTAAGAATTGAAAATAACGATGCCGGAAGTATTCTAATTATTGGGATAGTTATAAGTTTACTACTGACAATAATAACGTTGTTGATTGAAAAGAAAAGATCGCTTAAAATTATTTCTGATACTGAGCGAAAATTAATTGAACAAAATCTTAAAGAAAGTGAAGAGGAATTAAGAGTTATTACAACATCAGTTATGGACGCTATCGTCGCAATGGATAACGATGGTAATATCATTTTTTGGAATCCGGCAGCTCAACAAATCTTCGGTTATAATGAGAGTGAAGTCTTAGGGAAAAATCTACATGACTTATTAGTGCCTTTGCAGTATCATGAGGCTTTTCGAAATGGGTTCTCAAAATTTAAACAGACCGGTAAAGGAAACGCAATGTTTAATGTTTTGGAAATGGTTGCGTTGAATAAAAATGGTTTGGAATTCCCAATTGAAGTCTCTGTTGCTCCAGTATTACAGAACGGCAAATGGAATGCTATTGGAATAATCCGGGATATTACCCAACGCAGACACACAGAGGAAGAACTGCGTAAAAATGAATTATTCTTTAGAACGATTTGGGAAAATGCGAACGACGGAATGCGTATAACAAATGAATCCGGTGTAGTTCTTCAAGTTAACGCCGCGTATTGCAAATTGATGGGAAAAACACATGAAGAAATTGAAGGGAATTTATTTAGTGTAAGCTATAAAAAAAGCGAACAAACGAAGATTGAACAGAAACTAAGTGAGCGATTCAGAGCCCGATCTATTCCTCAATATTTAAGCCGTGATATATTACTCTGGAACGGGGAAAAAATATCTCTTGAATTATCTAATACATTTTTAGACATACCTGGTCAACAGACATTATCTCTGAGTGTTTTTAGAGATGTTACCGAACGTAAGCTGGCAGAAAACGAAATAAAATTAAAAAATGAACAGCTAATTAAACTCAATGCTGAGAAAGATAAATTCTTTTCAATCATCGCTCATGATCTAAAAAGTCCATTTATGGGATTTCTGGGGTTAACAGAACTGATGGCGGATAGTTCAGAAAAATTTTCACCTGTTGAATTCATTGAATACAGTAAATCACTTAATGATACTGCTCAAAAACTTTATAAACTTTTGGAAAATTTGTTGGAATGGGCTCAAATTCAAAAAGGTTCAATTATATATACGCCGGCAGAAGTAA
>JAENZU010000601.1 GCA_016841125.1 Melioribacter sp.
CTCCCGGCAATTAATGCTTCCATATTTCCATCGTCTTCAATATCCGCAACACTCAATGAGGTAGGATAAGAATCGAAAGCATGTTTATTCAGCAGTTGAACTGTTCCGTATTTTGTAAATGAGATAAGCGCGGCTAAACGTTCTTTTCTTGAGATCAGAAGGTAAACCTGGTTATTATAAATTTTTCCGAACTTTTTAATATTGATGAAAGGAAAGTAAAAATACTTTTTAATCGGTTCCGAAAATTCTCCCTTTTTATTGCCGAAATGAATTGTTACCCTTTTATCTTCCGCACCGAAAAGAAGAATATCCTCATATCCGTCTTCGTTGAAATCAAGAAAATAAATTTTGGAATAGCCCGGGTTAGTTTCAATAACTTGGAATCCGCAAAAACCGTTTATGTTTGTTTGCGAATATACAGCAGCAATAAAAAGTATAAGAGCGCCGAATTTAATAAACATTTTTTCGGGTTTTAAGCCGGGTCTCGCGTCTTCGTAATGCGTTATCAAATCTGCGTTTTTCATCTTCGGTTTCAGGGACAATCTCAAATGTCTTTACCGGTTTTAGCTTTTCGTCAACACTTACAAAAGTAAGGAATGCGGAATTAGAATGAACTCTTGTGTCTTTAACATGATTCGATGCGAAAATTTCTACACCAACTTCCATAGAAGTATTGAAGACACGATTTACGGCGGCATTAAGAGTAACAACATCTCCTAATTTAACAGGGTGTAAAAAATCAATCCGATCGACCGAGGCAGTTACACATACCCGCTGCGCATGTCGCGAAGCAGAAAGTGCTGCGCAAATATCAATCCAATGCATCAATTGTCCTCCAAGTAAATTACCAAGCTGATTGGTATGATGAGGCAATACCAGTTCGGTCATTGTCACAATTGAATTCGATACTGACTTAGACTTTTTACCCATTAGACATTCCCGTTCAGTAACTCAGCCTGAAGTTCTCTTAGTTCTTCCGCTTCTTTTCCATCTATATATTTACTTAGATATCTGGAAATATCGTTGATCGCTTCGCTAAACCTTTCTCTAAAAACCAGTAGTTTTATTTTATGATATAGTGCAGTGGGGGCATATTTAGTGTCGTGATAAGTTTCGGTTACATTTTCATAATACATGATTGCCGCATTATAATAATCCATCCTTTCGTAAATATATGCGCTCTCATATTCTTTTTCTGCGAGTTTTTCGTTCATCTCTTTTATTTTCCCCTCGGCTTCTTCAACTTTGGCATTTGCCGGAAAAAAATCTATGAAAGCCTGAAACTCATCGATGGCTTTTTTTGAATATGCCTGATCTAAAGGATACACGGGAGAAAGCTGATAGTAAGATTCTGCCAGCATGTATTGGGCTTCCGGCACAAAAGTACTTGCGGGAATGTCCCTTATCAGCTTACTGAATTCATAAGCAGAAAGCAAAAACTCTTCCCGTTGGAAGTAGGTCATTGCCAAATAAAATTGGGCATCATCTGTTATTACGTTGCCGGGAAACTGCAGCAGTAAATTCTGAAATTCTTTTACCGCCAGTTCATAATCTTCGTCGCTATATAATTCAAATGCATAATTAAAATATTCTTCGGGACTCAAATTAGCTGTATCTATTCCCCCGCCGCAGCCGGCAAAAAGAATAATTAACATAAATATTGCAAAATATTTCTTCATTATATGTTCACCTACTTTTAACAAAAATACAAACTTTAAAATAAGGATTTAATGACCGGCATCAAAAATAATTTATTTACTGCGAACAGTGAAAAATAATATGATAGTCAATGCCGCTGCACCGATAGCTACTACGGGTTCAAATAATCCTGAAAGAAATGGTTCCGGCGGAATTTTTCCCTGTGTAAAGGGAAAAGCCGGATTTTCAAGTTCGCTAAGCGAATTATAATCCACCGTGTCTTTAATAGTTAATTCAAATTCATCGGAAAAAAGTTTCCCGTTTTCATTTAGGCTGTACAGTCCGGAAATTCCGGCATTTCTCTCCAATAAATAACTGCCGAATAAACCATCACGGAAAACATCCGAGTAAGTAATTTGAACGTTCTCAAGACTGTAATTAATATTCGAATTTGATTTTGATTTACTATCGACAATTGCAATTGATCGATTTTCGAACGAATTGAATATTCTATTCTTGAATATCAAGTATTGATTCGGAATTGTGATGTCCAAATAATAGTCCGAATTCGACTCAACTTTTTGATCGTAAATAATCGAGACCGATTTGTCGATCAGCGAATTAAATTGATCAAGATTGGATTTTGATTGACCAATAATAATTGAACAAAAAACGAAAGCAATTAGAACTGCCTGAAAAAATTTAGTTTTATTCACTCAAATTAAAATTTGTTATCGATTAGTAAAAGTTATGAATATTTACAATCTATTT
>JAENZU010000602.1 GCA_016841125.1 Melioribacter sp.
TTTTTTAATGCACCATAAGCTAAATCTTTTAGACCGGGTTTCCCATTTATTAATGCAGTAAAATCAGAGTAATTTTTTTCATTTTTTTCTTTTACGGCTAGCTCGTCAAGCATATGGTTGAAAACAAGACCAAATTTGCCAATCTCATCTTTGGAAATGATCTTAACCCTATGATTAAAGTCCCCTTCACCCACCTTTTCCGCAGCATCACTCAGCAAATTAATTTGCTTTCTGATTTTTTCCGTAAATAATAAAATAAAAATAACAGACAACAAAGAACCGGAAATAAGAATAACAAAGAGCATACTCTGCATTGTGGATCTAATTTCAGCAAGTTCTTTTGATGCTGAAAATATTGTAAATCCCAACTCATCATTATAATTTTTAAGATCTGCCGGAAAAGTTTTTACTGAAAATACGTCTATTCCGTTAAACTCGGAATAAACTACTCCTTGGTTGGAATAATCGATTTGTAACAGTTGGTTGGAGAAATCTGAACTTAATGCATCATTATTAAATTCAGTAGAAGCTGCAAGAGCTTGGTTATTTTGAAATAGCAATATATCCGCATTAATTAATTTGGCAATATTTTGTAAAAAATCTTTATCAATTACAATACCGTAGAAAACGTATTTATCGTTAATTTGTCTTTGGTATCTCAGGAGGATAGCCGGATTTTTTTTGACAAATTCATCAACCTTCAATGAAGTTAAATTAAGGTTAGATGTTTTGTTGATCTTCATTTGATCTTGATTGATGTTAGTGCCGTCACTAACTGTAAAAACGAAATCCAAATCGAATTCTTCTATATTGGATCCATTTTGTTCCCGGTAATCTGAGTAATGTTCATCGATCTTTGAAATAAAATTATTAAAAGTAAATGTGAAAGTATTTAAAGAAATGCTTAAATCTTTTTCGGTTTTTTTTCTTAATATTTCGTTGGTAAGTGAGTAATAAATTAATGTGGAAGATACAGACACGGTAACTACAATTCCGAGAGTAGTCAGCAGCAATTTTAAATTGATGCGCATTTTATTTATTTAAAACTTTTCTAATTGATATTAGTAATTCATCTAAATCGTAAGGTTTGCTTACAAAATCGACAGCGCCTAATTTGGTGGATTCCATCGCGCTTTTAATATCGGCATATGCGGTTAAAACAATTATTTTTGTTGGAAGACGCAGTTCTTTAATTTTCTCCATTACGAAAAACCCGTCTTTCCCGGGCATTTTTAAGTCGAGAAGTATCAATTCAGGCACATTATTTTTCTGCATGTAGATTATCGCATCATCTGCGCTGGTTACGAAATCAGTCTCATATCCAATTTCTATTAACTCCTCAGAGAGCAGTGTACAAAGGTCGATATCGTCATCGACAATAAGAATATTTTCTTTAAGCTCCAATTTTAATCCTCATCCAATTTTTTTGATTTAAATCTATTTACTCTCTTTTCCATTTCTTCAATTTGCGTTTTGATTAAATTGTCATCCGTTTTGCCCTCTTTTAATTTGCTGATTCTTTCCTTAAGAGTAGGTAATATCTCAATATGCAGCAGTATAATAACTTCTTGTTTCATCAATGCTGTTTCATTATACCCGGTTAAATATCTAATGCCGAATACCCACCAAGGCAAATCTTTTAGGAATGGAATACCCCGTCTAACTTCTGTCTCTTCATTTATATAAAGACCGCCGATTATTGTTTCTTCTCCGTCCACCATTAATACTTCGGTAGTTGCTTTAGTTTTTCTGATTTCTGTACTAACCACATCGGGATTCGCCGAACTGCGCTCAACATCCAATTGCAAAAGTACATAGTCAATACCATCTTCATTATATAAATACGGGGTAACTTCAACAATAGTACCGGTAGACACAAAATTGTCTATCACGTTGCCGGCAAAGTCTCTTTGTTTAATTGAAATATCCGAACCAATTTGAATTCTTCCTTTAATTCTATCTCTTACAGAAACGGTCGGGTTCGCAATTATTTCACCTAAGTTTTCAGATTCAAAAAATTTAAATAGTGCTGAAGCCGAACCTGTAAAATCTCCCATTTCGAAATCAACTTTATCCGGTCCAACTAAAAAATCGGGAGTCTTTTGAACTTGCTGTTGACCAGCCGTACCGCCTTGTTGTTGTTGCTCCTCTGCAAACGTAATAAATTCAGAACCTACACTGAGTCCGTTTTTGGAAAGGAGCCATTCCCAGTTGATACCTCTCTCTCTAATGTCGGCAATATTTGCTTCGAAAAATAATGCGGATATTTTAATTTCCCTGCTGTCCACAGGAGCATAAACGTCCTTGGAAAGGACTGCAGCATCTTGAGCGGTCTTAGCTTTTATAATTATTACGTCCTGCTTTTCTTCGTAAATTAGATTTTGATATTGGACAATAA
>JAENZU010000603.1 GCA_016841125.1 Melioribacter sp.
GCTTCACGGACCTTTTCTGTATTTATATGTTTTATATTCACTTCGGGATCAGAAACATCTCTCGAAACTTGATTACCTTCATTTTTTACCCGCGGCACTTATCTACTTATATATGATACCGTTTTACTTTGGTTATTCGGCAGAAGAAAAAGTAATGGTTGATAAGGGATTAATTGACGATTACGGCACTTTCTCAGAATTATTGGTAATTCTATTTTTAGTATCCGGTATAAGTTATGTACTCGTAACTTACAGAAAATTACGCCGGTATGATCATATTATTGATGAAAATTTCTCATCACATCATAACATTAAATTAAATTGGCTAAGATTTGCTATCCTTAGTTTCTTCGGGTTGTTTGTATCTGCAGCTATAATTATTTCACTTGAAAGAACGATGAATCTTCAATTTCCATTTGATCCCGATCTAATTTTCTATTCTTTCATAGTAATTTTTGTTGTTTATATAGGTTATTCGGGAATAAGGCAGCAAAACTTGTTTTCCGGCGGTAAAATAGAAAAATCAGAACTCGTTGAAATTAAATCGGAAACTGAGTATAAAAATTCAGGACTGAAAAGTGAGGTCGCTGCAGCCAAGCATAAAGAGCTGTTAGATTTGATGGAAACTGAGAAGCCGTATTTAACTCCGAAACTTGCACTGAGCGATCTTTCAAAAAAATTGGATATATCTTCAAATCATCTTTCACAAATTATAAATCAGTATGAGGGATCTAATTTTCACGATTTTGTTAACACCTATCGCGTAAATGAATTTATTGAGAGATCTAAAAACGAACCAAATGTTAAATTCCTGGCGCTGGCTTTAGACTCCGGTTTTAATTCGAAATCATCTTTTAATAATGTTTTTAAGAAAATTAAAAACACCACCCCAAGCCAATACATCGAAAATCTAAAATAATTCCCTCTTTTTCTGGCTCTTTTTAAAAAATAAAAATTCCCGCTATCTATTTGTTTTATAATGCTTTAGTAGTTTAATCCTTCACGATTGGACATACAATGTGTCGCAACGTTCACGTTTGGACGACTCTCTCTTATTTCTTCCCTTTATTTGCTACCGTAATTATGATTTTCATTTCGATATGAAAACTTACTAATCAACAATTATAAAATAAAGGAGTTAGTACAATGGAAATAAGGATTTACAAAAAAGCAGGATTGTTCTTCGGACTTTCAACTTTACTGCCATGGTTTTTCTGGTTTCTTGCCGCTTATATAAGCCATGCAGAACCGGCATCAGATTTACTTGCAAATATATCCGGCATTATTGCATTCATAGGTTTATTGGCACCTCTGGTAGTTGCGCTGGCTTTTGCTTCAAAGGATAGATCAATAATTGATGATATGAAAGGTAGAATATTTAATTTCAAGGACGTTCAAACTAAGTATATTTTCATTTCATTCTTTATAATGCTTGTTAGCATTTTGTTAGCGCAGGCGGTTTCCTTATTGTTCGGCTACAGTGTTGATCAGTTTAAATTTGCCGAGTCTTTTTCATTTACTTCAGGCGTATTTTCCGCTTGGTTTATGCTCATCATTGCCCCTCTGCTTGAGGAACTGGCATGGCATTCATACGGCACAGATAGTCTGCGCTCAAGATTTAATTTATTCAATACCTCTATAATTTTTGCCCTATTCTGGGGTATCTGGCATTTCCCGCTATCATTTATTAAAGATTATTACCACAGCAATTTAGTAGAAGATGGAATTATATATCCAATTAACTTTCTTGTAAGTCTCATTCCTTTTGTAATCATAATGAATTGGATCTATTATAAAACCAACAGGAACATTATTCTTCCGATAATCTTTCATATCACCGCCGGATATTTTAATGAGATATTTGCTACTCATCCAATGAGCAAAGTAATTCAAACAGGACTGCTGTTAATTTTTTCAGCTTACATTTTAATAACTAACAGAAAATTTTTCTTTACTAAGGAATTCGCAGAGAAGAAAAAAGAATCGGTTTTTATTAATGCAAATCCGGGAACAGGACTAGCTTCAATAATTCTGATTTTAGGATTGTTAACATTTGGTATGCCTTCAAAAATAGCCGCGCAGGAAATAAAAAAGAATATTACGGGAAAAGTTTTGGATAATACCACGAAGGAACCGTTATCATATGCTTCAATAATTGTTGTAGATTCAGATCCGATAATTGCGGATGCGGCAAATATCGATGGTGAATTCATCCTCGCAAATGTACCGGTGGGTCGCCACTCCATAAAAGTTTCAATGGTTGGATATAACACTTACATTGTTAAAGAAATATTGGTTAGCTCGGGAAAGCAATCAAGTTTAACTATAAAATTAGAAAAGAGTAATATTGAACTTGATGAAGTTGTTGTAAGCGTAAGTAAATCAACTCCGTTA
>JAENZU010000604.1 GCA_016841125.1 Melioribacter sp.
GCAGATAGAAATTTCCAGATTCGTTCGGGACCTTCAACTTGCTTATTATGAAACTCAAATACTTTATCACTCACAGACCGGTTTTCTTCAGGTATTACTTTTTCCAAAGTATCTTTGTTCGCCGGTCCTTGAAAACCAAACTCTGTAACAAACAAACTTTTATCCTCATCGACTTTCTCATAATCAATCCACTTACTCCAAATCTCCCACTGATGTGTGTTCCCGGAATTAAATGAGTTAGGATCTTCATCCCAGCCGAAAGGAGATGACTGATGATAAGGACGCAGCGGATCTAACCTAGTTAGAATAGCAGGAATAACTTCGTGATAAATTTTATAGCCCGGCATTTCTTTATAAGAAGTTTTCTGCTTCTGAGACCAAATCCACTCATTCTCATTATTACCGCACCATATCGTAATTGAAGGATGATGCTGAAGTCGGTTTACATTTTGTTCAACTTCTTCTTTAACATTCTTGATAAATTCTTTGAGATCGGGATAAGCCCCGCAGGCAAACATAAAATCCTGCCAAACGAGCAAACCAAGTTCATCACATAATTCATAAAAATAATCGCTCTCATAAATTCCCCCGCCCCATACTCTTACTATATTCATATTTGCGGCTTTAATAAGGGTGAGGAGTTTATTATATTTTGCATCATCAACCCGTGGTAAAAATGAATCTGCCGGAATCCAGTTAACACCTTTAGCAAAAATATCTCTGCCATTAATTCTAAGTTTGAATGTGTTTTCTTTTTTCTCCTTTGTGATCAATTCAATTGAACGAATTCCCACTTTTTTATTAATGGAGTCTAGTTCAATTCCTTTTTTATCGGTTAGAGTTATTGAAAGATCATATAAATTTTGTTCGCCTTCTCCGTTCGGCCACCAAAGTTTTGGATTGGGGACGGAAATATCATATTGAAATGTGTTTGTTCCGGATATCGAAAATCGCTTAACTATTTCACCAATTTTTATAACCACTTTTTTTGTGGTTCGATTTTTACAAACTACATTAACAGTAACTCTAACTTTGGCTTTCGACTTCGTGACTTTCAAAGTATCAAATCTAACATTCTCAATTTCTGCTGCCGGTTCCAATTCTAAATAAACATTTTTCCAAATCCCCGAAGTGGGAAATGACGGACCCCAATCCCACCCAAATGAATACTGGGCTTTTCTTATATAAGCCCGATATGAGCTAAGTTCAACCGGGAGTTTACCATACTGTTTTTCCTTTGTGATTGCATAATTAACCGGGGATTGAAAATAGATTCTCAACTCATTTGTACCTTCACCTAAATATTTACCGACAGAAATTTTGTAAGCCAAAAACATATTTTCGGTTGAATGTATTTTGTTACCGTTTAGAAAAACATCTGCAACAGTATCAATTCCTTCAAAAACCAAAGTGTAATTTTCTTTTCGTTCGGGATTGAATTCGAACTCCGTTTTATATATCCAATCATTTAAAACAATCCATTCAAGTCCCAACTCATTATCACTGTAGTACGGATCGCCAATTATTTTGTTTCGATGTAAGTCTGTGTGGATAGTTCCGGGGACTTTCGCATCAAACCACTTGCCGGGTTTAATCTTACCGGTTGGAATTTTTACTCGGTCTTTTGAATTACCGGCTATCGAAAATTTCCAGCTATTATTTAGTTCGATTCTCTTCATTTTCATTTCTTAGATTTAGAAATTACACTATGGAATATTTTGTAAAGACTATTGCTTGTTTATTTGTCTGTCGTTAAAAAATATTTTAGTGCCGTTTTGTTAGCAAATATTTTATTCAACGTAAGTAGTCCTTCAACCGTAGATTCAGCACCCGAGTTTTGATTAAGTTCAACCTCTGAATTAATACCGTCAAACACTCTGCCTGTTTCGCTGTTGTACATAACCGCATTTAAAATATTTTGTCCGGTAAACCAACGTGCTGCTAGGGCTGCCTTCTCTGCGTATTCTTCCTTTCCTGTTATCTTATAAGCTTCCAATAGTGCAAATACCATTGGTCGGATGTTATAAGCAATTTGAGAATATTTTTCTTTTTGCAGAACCTTTACATTACCTTCAATACTCTCAACAGTGAACGAGTTTAAATATCCGTTTGAAATTAGAGTTGGGTAATAATTATCGAGCTCTTTTAATACCGAGGAGAGAAGTTCTTTATCATTTAAAATAGGATAGCATTTTAAAAGTGCATACGATTGTAAATTTCCCCAAGCATGCCATGAATTTTGCCAGCTTAAAAATGCACCATAATATTCCGATTTATCATCAAGTATTTGCATAGCCATAATACCATCAGTCAGTTTTCGCATATATTCTAATATGATTTCGTCTTTGCTAACTTTGTAATATTCACATAAACCAAGCAGCAGAACCGACG
>JAENZU010000005.1 GCA_016841125.1 Melioribacter sp.
ACTGCTCGCCTATCTGAACCGTGTTGTAAATCCGCCCCTTGTAAGTTAAATAAGGAATATTGGGGCATGCTTTTCTGGTTACATTTTCCGGACTAGATACTTTTATTGGAATTTTTTGGGAGACACTGCTTTCTCGATCACTTACTGTTACTTCCACATGAGTAAGTAAAGAGTTTTTTGAAGAACCGCTTTCGTCGATAAGATTATTGGAATTATGTTCTGAGGGTTCCTGAGTTTCTCCATTGATATTGTTAAGAGAAGTATCAATAGAAGGCGCCAGCCACTGTACAAACGGACCATTATTATCGCTCAAAAATATTCCTTTTTCTGAGGTCCAAGTTATAGTTAGCGGATCATCCTGCTGGTCAAAAGCAATACAAAATAGATTTAGTACTTCTCCACTTATTGGTGATCCATAAGTAAGCAGATCTAAAGTAGCAAATGCTTCGCTTATAATTGGCGAGGGATTTGGAACGATATTGATGTTTGAATTAATGTCATCTTTGCACGTAAGGGAAATAAGAGAAATAAATATTAGAAAACTTAGCTGGATCAAAATCTTTTTCATTAACCTCTCTCTAACTCACTATTTATATAATTCATTGTTATTAAAGTGATAATCAATTCCTTTAAAATATATATTGCTAAATTAACAGGAAAGAAAATTTTTAATGCCTTTTTTAATGCAGAGCTAGAGGTAGCAATTTAGTTTGATGCTCAGAAGAAAATTAGAAACAGATCAAGGAATTAAATATAGCAAAAAGCGACCGGTAGAAGCAGAACCGGTATTTGGAAATATAAAGCAGAATAAAAATTTTAAGAGATTTTATTTTCGTGGACTTCAGAAAGTCAAAACAGAATTTGGATTAATTGCAGTAGCCCGTAACTTAGCCAAACTGGCTGCAGCAACTTAAAAGTAAAGCCAGCATTTTTGCATCATTTTAATTTTATTTTTACTTCTAAAAAATCTAGAAAAAAAATAAAAAAGGCTGTCCAAAAACTTATTTTTGAGACAGCCTATTTTTTTTAATAATAAGTTTTAATCAAGCAGAAACCACTTCAATCGAAGGATTAACTTCTCGCCTTAGTAAATTTTCAATTGCCACTAAAGTTCCGCGAATTGAACTTGGGCAGCTTCCGCAAGCACCCTGATACTGAATTTTCAAAGTCAAACCGTCCAATCCCATAACTTGAAGACCGCCGCCGTCGCCGGCTAAGGCGGGACGAACTCTTTGATCCAAAATGTCATTTATCTTTTTTAGAAGTTCGGTCTCTTCAATGGTTTGACCTTCCAATTCCTTTTCAGTTGGAATTGAATTCACATCGAAATTTTTCAAGAAATTAACAAAATTTTTCTGAATTTCTCCCCACCCAATTTCGGACTTCTTTTCGATCGTTATAAATTTATCCATATAAAATACCGACACAACGCCGTCAATATCGAATATGCCTTTAGCCAGCGGATCATTTTCAGCCAATTCTTTGTTGGGAAAATTTCGGGTTTCAAAATTCAGCAGTCTTTGGTTTACCACAAATTTCAGCGCCTGCGGATTAGGCGTCAAATCAACATCTTGTACAATTAACATTTATTCCTCCAATATCTTTCTTTATCAAACTTTCGTAAAATTGTAATAGTTCAAATATAATACAATCGGTAATATAAAAAATCAACTTTTTCGGTACCCTCTATTTGCGTTATCAATCAATAAAACAAATTCTCCCTTTAAGTCTTCTTTTTCTGCTATCGATAAAATTTTATTAACGCTGCCTCTATAAAATTTTTCGGATTCCATAGTTAATTTATAGGCCAGCACCATTTTCTGTTCATTTCCGAAAATTTTAACCACATCCGCAAGAAGTGTTTTTAATCGATATGGGGTATCCAATATAACAATAACTTCGTTGATCGATTTGAGTTTATTCAATTCCTTCCGGCGGATTTCTTTTTTGGGGGAAAGCCAGCCGTAATAATAAAATTTTTCGAAATCGAACCCCGATCCGATCAATGCTGGCATCAGTGAGCTTGCACCGGGCAGCGGAATAACTTCAATTTCTGCTGCTATACATTGTTCAACAAGGTAATGACCTGGGTCGGAAAAGAGGGGAGTACCGCAATCAGAAATTAAGGCAGCCGAAATTCCCTGTTTGAGTTTTTCAATAACTATAGGAGCTGTATCTTTTTCGTTGTGCTCATTGAGCTGGATTAACTCTTTGTTAATATCAAAATGGCTCAACAATCTCCGAGCAGGTTTTAACTCCTCACAAATTATAAGATCGGCTGAACGTAATGTATTCAATACCCTTAGAGTTATGTCGTCGTAATTGCCAATTGGCGTTGCTGCTAGATATAGTTTTGCTTTTGGGTTCATATAAAAAAGCCCCGAAAAATCGGGGCGGATTTTATTTTAATAACTCTTCTAATTTTTGGTACAGATCATCCAAGGATATTTTTTGTTTTTCATTATTTCTGCGTTCTTTAATTTCTATCATATTTTCTTTCAAGTTTCGTTCGCCCACTACAATCTGAACCGGCAATCCGAGAAGGTCTGCATCGTTGAACTTAAATCCTGCCGATACATCATTTCTATCATCAAACAAAACTTCATAACCTTTCTTCTGCAGTGTTGTGTAAATATCCTCGCATGTACCGCTAATTAATTCACTCTTCATATTCAATCCGATAAGATGACAATGAAAAGGAGCAAGTGTGTTATCCCAAATAATTCCATTGTCGTCATGGTTCTGCTCTAAATAGCAGGCAAGCACACGCTCCACACCAATACCGTAGCTCCCCATAATTATGGGATGTTCTTCGCCGTTTTCATCAACAAAATTGGCGCCGAGACCTTCCGAGTATTTAGTGCCTAATTTAAATATGTGACCTAATTCGATTGCTTTGAATACCGCAAGTTCAGAATCGCATCTTGTACACTTTTCACCGGATTCAATGCTGCGCAGATCAAAATATTCTGTTTTAGGTGCATCACGCTCCAGATCAATGCCGCCGACGTGATAATCATTTTTATTGGCACCGCTGTAAAGATTGTTGCCCCCCTTTAATCGGAGGTCCGCAATAATGCGGTGTTTAAAATCAATAGGACCTATTGAACCCGCATCCGCACCGGTAATGTCACTCAACTCTTCGGGATGAGCCGAGCGTACATTTCCTCCCAGCACCAATTCGAGTTTGCTTTCATTTACATCATCATTGCCTGACATTAAAATCAAGACCGGTTTACCGTCATGAATATAAATTCTGGATTTAGCGGTTTCTCTTTCATCAATTTTCAGAAATTCGCAAAGTTCATCAATACTCTTTACGTCAGGAGTAGAGATTTCATAAACCTCTTTTCCTACATCATCTCTTTTAACCGGATCAATTACAGATTTAGCAACTTCGATATTGGCTGCATATCCGCAATTTTCACAGTAGGCAACTGTATCTTCACCTGCATCAGACTGTACCATAAATTCTTCTGATTTGCTTCCGCCCATTGCACCGCTCGATGCACCGACAATAAAGTATTTAATTCCGCATCGATCAAAAATATTGCGGTATGCTTTATCGTGCAATTCGTAAGATTTATCAAGTCCTTCAAGTGAAGTATCAAAAGAATAGGCGTCCTTCATCAAAAATTGTCTGCCTCTTATTACGCCGCTTCGGGGACGTGGTTCATTCCTAAATTTTGTTTGGATCTGATACCAGATCTGAGGCATATCTTTGTATGATTTCAAAACTCCTTTTGCATGAAATGTCATTATCTCTTCGTGTGTGGGAGCCAAAACGTAATCACGATTTTTAATATGAAACATAGTATCGCCGAAAGCTTCCACTCTATTTGTTGCCTCCCAGATTTCTTTAGGGTTAAGCGCCGGCAAATGAAATTCCTGCCCGCCAATTGCATTCATTTCTTCACGAATGATCTCTGAAATTTTACGGATCACCTTATAACCAAGAGGTAAAAATGAATAAATGCCCGCAGATACCATTCTAACCATACCGGATCGGATCATTAAAACGTGACTCGGGATTACTGCATCCGCCGGAACTTCTTTAAGTGTAGGGATAAAAGACTTACTTATTTTCATTTAATTTTCAAATAATTGTTAAATAATTTTTGTGAAATTTAAACTTTAAAGATAAAAAACGATACGCCCAATTAAAACTTATATTTTGAGGGAATTACTAGAGGCGCGGTCAATGAGAATTTATTTAATTAATAAGTCACCTTATGCATGTGTCATGCCCGAATGTCTTTATCGGGCATCTATTAGAGAGATTCCCGCTTTAAACATGCGAGAATGACATTCTGTTTTCAAGATTTTGCGTAACGTAAATTAATAAAAAAAGGCGAACCGTGAGATTCGCCTTTTCGTAACAGAGAAGAATCAATATTTTTTCAAATAAACTTTCCCGCCTATTGTATTTAGTTCAATCTTATTTTTTCCTGTACCGACTTTTCCTTTACCGGTAAGCACTTTTGTTTTACCATTCCAATTATCACTTTTTGCATCTTTAACATTTTCATCAAGATTAAAGTCACTAATAATTTTAACATCATCTTCATGTTTTTCATCATATTTGATTTCAATTTCAATATCCATCGATAGTCCCTCGGGTACGTATAATTTCAGATCGCCACCCATTGATGTCATTTTAATATCTCGTTTACCTTCGGCGGGATCTCCAACCATTTTTATTTCAATATCGCCACCCATAGTTTTAACTTCAGCCCAGCCGTCAAGTTTTTTAACTTCGATGTCGCCCCCCATCGTTTCGGCTAAAAGATATTTTGCCGCGGATTCCACTTCAATGTCACCTCCCATTGTTTTAACTTTAGCTCCGTTCGGGGCTTCGTCTAATTTAATATCACCGCCCATAGTGCTTATGTTTGCTTCTTCCCCTACAGATGCGCCGCTTTTTCTTTTTACATTTTTCTGAATAATATCACCACCCATCGAACTTGCATTAACTTCTCCAACTACGTTTTCAACTTTTACGTCGCCGCCCATTGTTTTAACTTTACCGTCAACTTCGGAATTTAATAGTTTTATGTCACCACCCATCGTTGTAACATTCAGTTCACCTTTCAAATTATTAAAATCGAGATCGCCGCCCATTGTGGTTCCGTCCAATACCCCGTCAATATTGCGGAGTTCAACATCTCCTCCCATTGTTTCAAAATCCAAATTGAATTTTGAAGGGACATGTAGAGTAAATTTGCAATCCGAATTCCAGTTTTTTCTTTTTCCATCATAGTAAGCATGGATTGATACACCTTCCGATGTCTGATCGAATTCAACATGTACATCGTCGGCATCGTTGCCTTTAATACTAATATCAGCAGTCACAAGGTCTTTATCCCAACCTTCAACAATTATATCAGCACCTATCTTAAGTTCCAGATTCAACATCTGACCTTTTTTAACCGTAAACTCTTTATTGATTTTTCGGTCATCATCTTTTTTCAAATTTTCACTTATCACTGATGCAGCAGTATTAGCAGCTAAAAAGCATGTCAGCAATACAAATAAAACTAATCGTTGTTTCATTATTTCCTCACTCTATTTTGATTTTGATATTTTAATACTTGAGTTAATAGTCTTAACTGATATTTGAGCACCGCCGCCGTTCAATACATATTCGGCTGTTATTTCTTTATCGTCAGAACTTTTATTTGAAGATTTGGCAGGGAAATCCGATTCAATCGCAAATCCATTCGCTTCTTTGTCCCACCAGCCTCTAACTCTTATTTCTGCATTTATAGTTGCTTTCGCAGTTGACGGCAGAGCGATCATCACTTCACCGGCATTAGATTGAATGCTCGATTTTCCATTACCTGAGGGGTTCAACTCGACATAGACATTCCCGGCTTGCGTCTTAGCATTAACAGAGCCGGTAATTTTTTTAAGTGACAAATTACCGCCATAAGTCTCAGCTTCAACTTGTCCGCTGGCACTTTCAAGTTCAATGTTGCCCCCGTATGTTGAAGACTTAACACTTCCTGAAACTTTACCCAATTGTATATCACCGCCGTATGTTATCACCTTTGCATTACCTCCGATATCACCAATTTGAATATCACCGCCGTAAGTAGTTGCCTCAACACCGGAGGAAGTACTTTTAATTTGAATGTCACCACCCATGGTTGAAACTTCGGACGATTTTCCACTGATGGCGCCCGTTACTATATCGCCCCCTTGAGTATTCAGCTTTAGGTCACCGGTAACATTACCGGTTTCGATATCACCGCCGGCAGTGTAAATTTTTACATCGCCGTCAACATTTTTAAATTCTACATCGCCCCCGGCACTATTGGCGCGCAAGTATCCTTTGAGATTTCCGTTAATAACTATATCACCCGCAGAAGTTTTAACTTCAATATTAAAGTTGACCGGAGCTTCAATTACATAAGTTGCTTCGGAAGTCCATCCCCAGTGGCTTTTATTGCTAACGGAAATTTTGTTGCCGCTCTGTTTAATTTCCACCTCTTTAAGTTCATCGTCATCCATTCCTTTGACCTTAATAACCACCTGATCTTTTTCCCACGTGTTTACTAAAATGTCGCCGGGATTAACATTAACTTCTAAGGTTCCGCCTTTTTGAACGGTGAAAGTTTTTGTTCTCTCCTGCTGATCGGTTACACCTGCGTAAACCAGACTAATCGCTGTTATAGCCCAAATTGCAAATGTTAATAATTTTCTCTTTTTCATATTAATTTACCTCCTTGAGTAAAGAAGCTGCGCGAAGTTTGATAAATTCGTTGTCGTCACTTTCAGCTTTCTTATTCAATACATTTATTATTTCGCTATCTAAAGAAACATCATTTATTTTGAAATTTGATAAAGCATTTATTGCCGCAACTCTTAATCCGGAATTCGGATCGTTCGACAACACAAAAAGAAACGCATCTCGGATTTCATCGTCCACAGGGAATCGCATTAATACGTTTAAAGCTTCACGGCGCACACCCGGATTATCATCTACTTTTAGTGAAGCAATTAGAGCTTCTTTAACTTTCTGATCGGGCTTAAAGCTTTCATCGGATTGTGAAGCAATTGTGTTCAAAGTTTTAATTTTGATTCCGGGATTATCATTTGAAATCAATGCCGCTGCCAATAACCTTTGTGTTACCGCGTCATTCATACTCCCTGTAAAACTTATCGGTTTTACCGCGTCAAAACTTATTTCTACTTCACCTTCGGTAGCAAAAGGATTTTTAAAGCGAATATTGGAGATCTGCATTCCGCTTTTTTCAATTTTATCAACGTCAATCATTTTATTATTTTCAGGAATGATCACGGAAGATTGATCAGGGGCAAAGAAAAGATATCCTACAAATATTCCAACAAAAAGAGTAGCGGCACCGCTAAATACAATTCTGTAGTCGCCGAAGAAAATATTTGACAAAGAGTTTAAAAATTTTGAAAACCAGTTTACACTTTCAGCTTCGTCATTAATTTTTGAGCGAAGTTCTTTTCTCGCTTCTTCCAATACCGACTCATTGAACGCGCCCGGTTTATTTTCGGTCATTGCCTTTTTCAACTGCATCATTCCATTAAGTTCGGCGCTGCATTCTTTGCATTCCAGAATGTGGTTCTGCAAATTTTCTTCATCTGCTTTGGGAAGCTCTCCAATGCTGAATAAATAAAGCAACTCTTTAAAATCTTGGTGTTTCATCTTTATCTCCTACCCTATCTTTGCAGAACGGGTTTTAACTGTTCTCTCATTTTACTTGAAGCGTTGAACAAATATCTTTTAACAGTACCTTCGGCACAATTCATCATTTCTGCAATTTCTCTTATTTTATACTCTTGAAAATACTTAAGCGTAAATGCCAATTTCTGCTGAGGCGGAAGCTGCTGCAACGCTTCATTAATATGATCGGAAATATCAGCGCCCATCGCTTTTTCATCCGTTATCGAATCACCCTCCAAAATATCGGCGCCGGTTAATGAATCATCCGGATTATTTGTCAATTGCCTGTCAATCGATTCGTGAGCGTGTCTTTTTTTCTGTCTTTGATAAGTTATGCACACGTTAGTTGCAATTCTGTAAAGCCATGTTGAAAATTCGCTCCGGAACTGGAAATTTTTTAAGCCCTTATAAACGCGCAAAAAGACTTCCTGATAGATATCTTTTGCATCGTCTTCGTTATTCCTGAAGGAATACGCGATATTCAAAACGTGTCTATCGTATCTGTACAACAGAAGTTCGAAGGCTGTCATATCTCCTCTTTGGGCTCTTTTAATTAAATCGTTATCTGTCGGTGCCATAGCTTTATCAATTTTCTGAATAATTAGACCAAGCAGCGGGAAAAAGGTTGTAATATGAAAAAGAAAAAAAATGAGGAATATTTTAAGTTAGGAAAAGCTAGAAAGAATGCCGGAGTAATAAGTATTAAATTCTTCTCCAAATAATTTTATCCCCCTCTTTCACTTTATGTCTATCAACATATCCCGCTAATACCTCAACAACATATTTTGCAGGTTCGTCGGAAGCTAAGGATTTTCGTGAAAAGGGTTCCGTGTTTTTATGAATTGTAACTATTTTGCCATCAGCATTGACAAAAAGTATATCTAGAGAAATGAATGTATTCTCCATCCAAAATGATTGTATTTCCTCGTTCGGAAAAATAAAAAGCATTCCCTGAGTCTCTATCATATCTATGCGGAACATCAATCCTTCCATTCTGCTCGCATCATCTTCGGCAATTTCAATCTCTATTTGAGATATATATTCCCCTTCTGCTGAGTTGAATGTAAGTTCTCCCTGTTTAGAAAATTTGATCGCACTCATATTTTTAAGCTGATTGTTATTTGATGATTTTTCATTCACCCCGGAAGTTAGAAAATAGATCAAAAAAGCTGCGGCTAATAACACGATAATTCCGCCAAAAATTTTTGTTCCGTTTGATCTGCTATTGGTTTTTTTATTTTGTTTTTTAGATTTCTTTTGAGACATAGTTAAAATTTATTATTAGTTTGTTTTATCATTCAAAAAATCATTAAAAAAATTATGCAAAGCAAGATTATTGAAAGAGACCCGCTTCAATTAAAATCAACTCAAATTAAGATGATCAAAAGCGGCTGGGGAAGTTCATCCGTTGATGATGTGACAATTGAGAAGATCACATATGACTCCGGCGGATTGAATGTAAAAGGCTATATCGCCTATCCAAATGATGAAAGCAAAAAATACCCTTGTGTTATTTGGTGTAGAGGTGGTATCGGGAATGCCGGCGCTATTGATGCATTCAATGCACAGGGGATCTTCGGTCAGCTAGCAAGCTGGGGTTATGTAGTATTCTCAACTCAATACCGCGGAAATGCCGGAGGCGATGGTAAAGATCAATTCGGCGGTGAAGACATAAATGATGTTTTAAACTTAATTCCTCTTGCGGAAGAAATCCCGCAAGCCAATACTGATATCTGGGGAATTGAAGGCTGGAGCCGCGGCGGGATGATGACTTATTTGACACTCACCAAAACCGATATTTTCAAAGCGGCAGTAGTTACCGGCGGAATTGCAAATTTGAGATGCTCTTCGGATGAAAGCAGGTTCATGCGCAAACTTTATCAAGTTACAATGGGTGAATACGGCAGCGGAGATTTCAACTCGCGATGTGAATCCCGCTCGATAATAAATTTTGCGGATAAACTCCCGAAATCTACCCCCATTCTTTTAATGCACGGAACAGCAGACAACCGTGTGTTTCCTCACGATTCGCTCGATCTCTCATTTAAACTTCTGGAATATGAAATTCCTTTCAGACTTTTAATGCTCGAAAATGGAGATCACTTTTTGAAAGCTCACAGAAAAGAAGTTGATGCAAATAGAAAAATGTGGTTTGAGAAATATCTTAAAAATTAAGATGCTAAAGAGTAAGAGTCAAAATTGACAACCATCAATTCCTGGTTCTTGTTTTTTACTCTTTGAATCATTCACCCTTTCTTCAAGAATGGCGGATGTCTCATCATCAATCCACTCATCCGAGCAATGATCGCAAACCAACGCCGGAACGTTGCGGACAACTAAAACTCCTGAACCGTAATCAACAGTAAAAGTGGTTTTTGATTTCGATACCATTCCACCGCAAATTGGGCAGACTGAACTTTTAGTTATATTTTTATTTGTTTTCATCTATTTGATTAATTAGACTCATAACATGTTATAAAATAAGTTGTGTTATTTTCTAAATCAATTCCAATAACAACATGAAGGTTTCTGTGAAGTCTTCTCCCTCAATCAAAAAACTCGGAAAAGGTTTATCATCTCTATAATTTTTAATTATTTTTCCATTTAAGATGGTTTCCAAAACCTCATGTCGTTTTATATCTCGCTCAAACATTCTTTGAAGAGCATGTTTTCTCCAAATAATTTTGGAGTTACTTACAAGGGAATTTATATCTTTTGGTATTTGTTCCATTTACATAAAAAGATTTCTAAAAAAATAAGTTTTGAAATAAGTAAATTCAAATAAAATTAAGAATTTATTAGGAGGAAGTATGCCGACAAAATACTGGCTTGTAAAATCTGAGCCTGATGTTTATTCAATTGATGATCTGAAAAAGGATAAGAAGACGTATTGGGATGGCGTCCGTAATTATCAAGCGCGAAACTTCATGCGCGACGAAATGAAGAAGGGAGATCAAGTTTTATTTTACCACAGCAATGCAGACCCCAATGCAGTTGTCGGTGTATGCGAAGTAGTAAAAGAAGGTTACCCCGATTTTACGGCTTTCGATCCCGACGACAAACATTACGATCCCAAGAGTAAAAAAGATGAACCCACGTGGATAATGGTAGATCTGAAGTTTGTAAAAACGTTTAATGCGCCTGTTACACTTACTGAAATTAAAGAGAACAAAAAACTGCAGAATATGAAGCTGGTGCAGCGTGGTAACAGATTGTCCGTGATGCCCGTTACCAAAAATGAGTTTAACGAGATCGTAAAAATGGCGGAGAGAAAATAATTCTCAAAAAATTTAGCATGACTGAAAAAACAATAATATTCCCGCACCAGCTTTTTAAAGATCACCCGGCGGTTAAAAAAGGCAGAGCCATTATGCTTGTCGAGCATCCTCTTTTTTTCGGTGATCATTACTACCCGCTTAAATTTCACAAGCGTAAGCTGGTTTATCTTCGTGCCGCAATGAAAACCTATCAACATTATTTGCATGATAAAAAACTTAAAGTACATTACGTTGATTACTCAGACATTTCAGCAAACAAAAATGATTTCCACAATCTTTTGAAAAGCAAAGGGATCTCAAAACTTCACTATGCTGAAACCGTAGATTTTCTTCTCGAGAAAAGATTAAAGCGTTCATCTGAAAAACTCGGTTTTGAATTGATAAAATATGAAAGTCCCAATTTTATGAACTCAGAAGAAGAATTGCGCGAATACTTCGATGAGAAGAAGAGTTATTTTCTAACTAAGTTCTACATTCATCAAAGAAAGAAGTTTGATATACTGATTGAGGACGGCTCGCCTGTGGGAGGCAAATGGAGTCTTGATGCAGAGAACAGAAAAAAACTTCCGAAAAATTTTTCTGTTCCAAAACTTGAGCTGCCAGCACGAAACGAAATTATTGAAGAAGCAAAAAAGTATGTTGAAAAGAATTTTCCGGGAAACCCCGGCAGTATTGAAGGAAACTACTTTCCACTCGATTACGTCTCATCACAAAAGTGGCTTGACAAATTCCTGCACGATAGATTTAAAAACTATGGTAATTTTCAAGATGCAATTGTAAAAGATGAATCTTATCTCTTCCATTCGCTGCTGACTCCAATGCTGAATATCGGATTGCTCTCGCCAAAACAGATAATTGATCGAACGCTTGAATATACTGAGGTTAATCCAGTTCCGCTGAATTCTTTGGAAGGATTTATCCGTCAGATACTAGGCTGGCGAGAATTCATTAGAGGTATCTACATATTCGACGGGAACGAACAGCGGACATCGAATTTTTTTGAAGCTGAAAACAAACTGCCGAAAAGTTTTTATACCGGCACAACCGGTATAGAACCGATCGATCACACAATACACAAACTTTTAGATACCGGCTACAATCATCACATTGAGCGATTAATGCTGCTCGGAAATTTTATGATGCTGTGTGAGATTCATCCGACGGAAGTTTACAACTGGTTTATGGAAATGTACATCGACGCTTACGATTGGGTGATGGTGCCCAATGTTTACGGGATGAGTCAATTTGCAGACGCCGGACTGATGAGCACCAAGCCCTACATCAGCTCATCAAATTACGTTTTAAAGATGAGCGACTATCCGAAAGGTGAGTGGTGCAAAGTTTGGGACGGACTCTTCTGGCGATTCATCAATAAACATAAGGGCTTTTTCAATTCAAATCCCCGAACGGTTTTTATGAGCAGACTTCTTAAAAAAATGGACGCATCAAAATTAAAAGAGCATCAAAAAGTTGCTGATGATTATTTGAAAAAACTATTTAAGGCTTGAGTGATGAATGAGAAAAGAGTTTTACTACTTCAAAAAGGAGAAGAAGGAATTGGACCCGTTGTTTACTGGATGCAGCGAGATCAGAGAGTAAAAGACAATTGGGCGCTAATCCGCGCACAAAACCGGGCGATAGAAAAAAATGTTCCGCTGATTGTAATATTCTGCCTGGTGCAGGATTTTTTAGAAGCAACAATACGCCAGTATGGATTTATGCTCAAAGGACTCACTCAAGTTGAAGCTGATTTGAAAGAATTGAACATTCCGTTTTATATGCTTTCTGGTAAGCCCGAAAAGGAGATTCCCAAATTTATAAAGAATGTTCATGCGGCTGAGCTAATTGCTGATTTTAATCCTGTAAAAATAGTACGCTACTGGAAAAAAAATGTGGCTGCTAAAATTAATATTCCATTTTATCAGGTTGATGCACACAATATTGTTCCCTGCTGGGTTGCTTCCGATAAAACAGAATATGCCGCTTACACAATCAGACCTAAAATTCATAAGGCTTTGCCGGAGTTTCTGGATGATTTTCCGAAACTTAAAAAAATGAAAGATCATAAATTTGCATTTGCACAATTCGATTATGATAAATCTGTTAAATCATTAAAAATAAATTTCGATATTGAAGAAGTTAACTGGCTTGAACCCGAAGAGGCTGCCGCTCATAAAATGCTTCAGAAATTTATTAATGATAAATTAGATTCTTACGATGATGAGCGAAACGATCCGAATGCAGAAGCCTTATCAAATCTCTCGCCATATTTGCACTTTGGTCAAATCTCGCCTCAGCGGATCGCGCTGGAAGTGCAGAACAGTGATGCAAAGAAAGAATCGAAAGAGGCTTATTTGGAAGAGCTGATTGTACGTCGTGAACTCTCGGATAATTTCTGCTACTACAATAAAAATTATGATTCATTCGACGGATTTCACGATTGGGCGAAGAAAACTTTAAATGAACACAGAGATGATGAGCGGGAATATATCTATTCGAAAAAGGATTTTGAATCTGCCGAAACCCACGATGATCTTTGGAATGCCGCGCAAATTGAAATGATGCAAACCGGAAAAATGCACGGATATATGAGAATGTATTGGGCTAAAAAAATTTTGGAGTGGACAAAATCACCTGAGGATGCTTTAGAAATAGGCATCTACTTAAATGATAAATATGAACTCGACGGCAGAGATCCGAACGGATATGTGGGTGTGGCTTGGTCCATCGGCGGTGTGCATGATAGAGCGTGGACTGAGCGACCGGTATTCGGGAAAATCCGTTTTATGAATTATAACGGATGCAAAAGGAAGTTTGATGTAAAGAGTTATATAAATAAATGGGCAGATTAGAAATAGCCAATCGCGTGCTGTTGAATTACCCCAAACTAAATTATGTAATGAGGTAATAATTTTTCAGTATCTCATTTTCCTAATAAGGACTGCTATTATCTAACTGGCAATACGGCGTATTCTGAATAATCAGGCGGATCATTCCAATCAATTGGACCTTTATCAAAATAATATTTTAGCCGTGCTAGCACAACTTTACCCCACGCACTTTCAAAGTATTGATAACATTTATCCCATTCTTCTCCGTATCCCCAGCCTGACTGAATAAAAGTAAGTTTAGATTTAGCATCATCAATTTTTTCGAAATATATTAGAACTATTGTTTTCTGATTAGCTCTGATATTTGGGAATGAGGGAGGGGATCCCCAGGTAAATGAAAGCATTTTATTTTTTTGATGCGAAATTAAAATTTCATCTTCTGCACCTCTTGATCCTTCGGGTGCCTCTGGGAAAAAGTAAATATGGTAATCGCCCAATAGATTAATGTTGATATCGCAGTCCGGCGCAAAAAAAGATTTAACCCCATCGGCAGTAGTCCATGCATTATCTACTGTTTCAACCGGTGCGTTTAATTCCGTTTCAAAAATTAGACGTCGGTTTTCCTGTGCATTCATAATTATTCCCCCAAATAAAATTAGCGCAAGTAAATATTTAACTTTCATATTAACCTCATTGAAGATTAACGAAGTAAGATCATCTTTTTTGTATTTGATTAACTGCCGTAACTTAGCTGATAAAAATAAACTCCGCTCGGAAGATTCCCGGCATCAAATTCAATTTCGTAACTGCCAGAATTTAACGGCTCATTAATCAGCACGCGAACCTCCCTGCCAAGCAAATCAAACAATTTCATTACTGCATTTGAATTTACTTGCGATGTCTGCGGAATTGCAAATTTAATTTTAGTTGACGGATTAAACGGATTCGGATAATTCTATTCAAGCGAAAACTCAGTTGGAACAGCCTCGGAATGATCTTTCACATCTGTAATAAGAGATGCATATTTAACTTTACTCTGCTGTACCGCCAGCCTTAAATCTTCGAGAGCATCACCGGCAGCTACTGCAAAAGCAATTTTAATTTCCTGTGATGCAGCAATATTGAATGGTCCCGCAGAATTAACGAATGAGATATCGCCTGCTTCCATATTTGTGTTTGCTATACCGCTCGACATTGCCTGCCATTTTTCGGCTTCCGAAAAATTATCATAAATCGAAAATGAGCTTGTATTGCCGGCGTTAAAAATTCCGTAATAATTTGAACCGGGTTCACTAATTACTGCAGAGCCAACGTAAGTTGTTGGTCCTAAGGTTGTGTTATAAGCGTAAGCAAAATTATCCGTCGCATCGAAGGAGGTTTTATCACCGCCGCCGTTGCCGTCGATAATGTCCCAATCGAAAAACAAGCCTGCATACAGACCCTCAATTGCGGAAGAACTTTTATTTTTCAAAGTATATTCGAATATGATAAACTTTTCATTGTCTTCATCTGTAAAAGTGAATGTGTTCAGTTCTGTTTCAACTCCTAGTTTACCGGTTCCGGCGCCGTCATCATTAAAAATTGCTTGTCCCTGCTGGTCTGAAATAGTACCGGGAATCTTAACTGTAAACGGAACTAAAGTGGAAAAATCCGTACTTTGCACAGACTGAATTCGTGCCCCATCCATAATTCCGGTTGCTGAATTTCCGTAGAGAAATGCACCTTCAAAAACTAAGTTAGAGCCGCCGTCATATTTGAATCCGTCTCCCTGTAAATTGTTCGGATAATCGTTAAAACCCATTGTTCCTTTACCGGTAACAGTTAGAGCGATTTTATTAGCACCTTGTGTTGCGAAGGAAGGATTGAGTAAAATTTCGAACCATTGAAAATCCAGATAACTGCCATCGCCGTATTCCAGCTTAAAACGTTCAACTTGATTTTGTGATGTGCTGTTTTGAATGGTAAAAGTAAATCTATTTGTTTCATTATTGAAAGCATGTAATGTGCCCGCTGAACCGGCATTAAAAGTTCCGCTGTTAATTACAGTATTGCTTCCGCCTGTTAGTGTTATGCTTAATGAGGAAGTTGGATTCAGGTAATTCATGAATTCAACTCCGATAGAAACTAGTTCGCCGGGTTCAAAGATTCCGTCTCCGTCCCCTTCGTCTCTTATATCAAAATTTAATGCTCTCACTGAGACGGCATCGTTTGTTGAAACAGCCTGTGAGGCATTTATTCTGCCGAAGCCTAAACGCTGAGTGTAAGAAGGATTTAAATTATCTATATTATCTGAAGTTACTCTTATTTGTTCGGCTATTTGGAGAGGAGTATAATTTGGGAATTGTGCAGCAACCAACCCGGCTAAGCCAGCCGCTAATGGAGATGCCATTGATGTCCCGGATAAATTAGCATAAGTATTGTTCTGCCATGTTCCGTAAATTCCCGAGCCGGGTGCGGTAACATCCAAATCAATTCCGTAGTTCGAGAAATTTGATTTTAGATCGGACGAAGTAGTCGAACCAACAGATAAAACTCCATCATATTTAGCAGGATAAATAATATCCGACATTCCGTCGTTGCCGGCTGCCGCCACAATTAAGGACCCTTTCGACAAAGCGTAATCAACTGTTTCCTGTCCAAGAATTGAATATGAAAATGACCCCCAGCTGCAGTTAATAATTTTTGCTCCGTTGTCGGCTGCATAAACAATTCCTTCATAACCATAAGCAATAAGCGCTTGCCCTTGATTGTTGCGGATATCATCCTGTGCAGTTTTAACGGGCATGATTCTGCAATTATATCCGATTGATGCTACTCCAATTGAATTATCGGTTACAGCAGATACTATGCCGGCAACATGCGTACCGTGATCGGGGCGGTCTTCCATTGGATCGTTATCAGGAGTTCCTGTTAAACCTCCGAAGTCCCACCCGCGAATATCATCAATGTATCCATTCTGATCGTCATCAACTCCATTGACCGGATCATCATTTTGATAAATGTTGGCAGCAAGATCCGGATGATCCCAATCAACACCGGTATCAACTATTGATATGATTACTGATGTATCACCTTTGGTAACATCCCAGGCTGCGGCTGCGGATATTTTACTTAACGCATATTGGCTTCCAAATGAAGGATCATTCGGTGTATAAAAAATTTCATAAAGGAAATGTGGTTCCGCCCACTCGATACCGTTGAGTTTATTTATCTTTGCGGATAATAGAATCGGATCTATTTCCGAATCATATTTGATATTGAAGATTTTTTTTAATTCCGAAGCTTTTTGATCAGCGCTGCTGATGCGGTTAAATCTTTGTTCAATTCCGAGAACACCAAATTGTTTCAATCCCTCCTGAATTTCAGCCGGCAGATTGGTTTCGGATGAAATTTCACTGCTGAATTTAACAACTACTTCATTAGCAAAATAATATGTACCATTATTTTCTATTACTCTCTGTTGTGCAGAAACAGCAAAAGAATTTAAGATTAAACAGATTACTAAATAGAATTTAACACGCATCGATAATTACTCCGTTTTTGAGATTAAGGGGGGAATTTAATTAGAATATCTATTACAAAACAAGCTAATTTGTTTGGGAATTTTAAAATTAAAAAAGCGCACCTAAAATTTGATGCGCTTTGATTCAAGGGACTAAATTTCTTTTTTAATTGATAATGCTCCCCGCACATCACCAATGCGGAAATCGCGGGCTTTATCATTCGGATAAATAGAATAGATGAGTTCCGAAACTTCATTGCCAATTTGGTTTTCGCTGCCGTGACAATTAAGACATGGTGCCGCCATAATAATAGGTTTCAGATAGCGGACAAACTTACTTCCGTTTTCTTCAATAACCTCGGCATACTCGGTGGTATCCGTTAGTTCTCCTTCAGACTGCATTTTGATAAATTTTTCTAATACTGCCAATTCAAAATCGTCCGGAGAGTTTGTTTCGTTGCGGGTTCTCAGTGCAACTCTTGAAACATCCAAATTATTTACTTCGCTGAATCCGATCGTTAAAATTTGAGCGGTATCCGCGCATACCGAAACAGCCTTAACCGGACCACCCTTCTGCAGCTCGCTTATCAAAACCCCTTTTAACTCTCTGGTAAATTCGTTTGCTGCTTTGCGGAATTCCTGTGTGTCAATCTTCTGACTTTGACTTTTTTGTTCTTCGGTACTACACGAAAAAAAGCCAAGAAAAATCATTAAAGCAAAAGAGATGACAATTTTCTGCATCTATTTAACCTCTACTAGTGGTAAAGAAAAATTCGGTGCTTGAACCAATTCTTTATTTTCAAAATCTGCGCTCAATATTTTTTTAATATCTTTCTCGTAAGTAGATTTATCTATTAAACCTTCATATCTTGAAACAACTTTTCCGTCTTTATCCAAAACAAATGATGTTGGTATCGCTCTAATTCCTCCGAAATTTTGTATTACATCATTGTTGGCATGAACTATCGGATAATTAATATTGTATTGTTTTATAAAGGGGATAACATCCTTTTGAGTTGCGCCGCCCCTGGTTAATCCATCAACGGAAACACCGATAATCTCAAATCCTTTATCGCCATACTGCTTCTTTAATTCCACCAGATCAGGCACGCCGGCACGGCAAGGTGCACACCATGTTGCCCAAAAATCGAGGAGAACTATTTTTCCTTTATAATCCGCTAAATTTAATTGTTGGGAAGAAACTTCAAAATAACCTGGAGGATACGGTCCTTTTTCATCTTCGCCGTTAGTGTTGTTAACTAAGAAAAAAACTCCGAAGGCAACTACAAACAAAATTGTGTACAACCGGCTTCTAACTTTTTTATCTCTCAAATCAAATTTAGGATTCTTACTATTTTTGCTGTTTTGGGCTACATCTTTATTATTTAATTTCTTGCTCATTTTTTCTCCATATTATAAAACTAAAATAGTGTATAGTAATAACTAAAAACAATAGCAATTAGTTTTCATTTAATTTATTTAAATCATTTACAAATTGTTCAATATCATTATCCGAAAAACCTTTTTCTTTAGCTGCAGCTTCAAGCGAACCCCAAATCGGCTCGCCGCACCTTAAACATCTGATCCCTTTATCCTTGAGATAAACAACAGATGCAGGCTTTATTCTAACCAGATCCTCAATTTCAATTTCTTTCGAAATCATTTCAGAGTTCATTGAGTTTCCTCCGATTTTTTCTTTTTTGATGGGAATGCAAATATTAGTCCCATTAAAGCGCCGTATAGTGTGGAAACATAAGGACTGCTGGTTATTGCACATGTTCCATTGTAACAGCCTATAAAATAATAATATGCAAAGCCAAGCGCTCCGCCAACCACAACCGGCAATACTCTCTTAGTTACAAATTTCCAATTTAGATTCATCTTAAACTTTCTTCATTTGGTAAAATAATAATTAACTACTCTCTTAAAACTTTTAATGAGATGAGTTCCAATTAAAAAAGATTCATCTTTCAAATCTTGCAGCCGACGATTATATTTTGTTAATTTAAAGTTTATAAAAATAAACAAATAAGAAAACGGAGAATTTCATGCCCGATTACGAAAAGCATTTATACATGACTGTTTTTCCAACAAATGCGCTTGTTGCATCACAACTGGAACCCGATAAATTTGGCGAGCATTATACGTTGGGCAGCGCAAAACATTTTAGCGGTAAAGTTATTTTTGCCGAACTCGATATTAATTTTAGACACCCCGATTTAGAAATTGAAGACTACCTGGAAATGACGGCTCCGCACGAGGATGGATCGCCGAAAAAAACTAAATTTATTTCTTCCTACAATGTTTTGGAAAAGGTTAAACTTTCTGCGATCAAAAAATTGTTTTTATGCACCAGCAACGGTAAAGTTCTTCCCATTTTACCGGCAGAATATACGGCTGTAAACCAACCGGGATTGATCAGAATTTATCAGGAGATCACTCCGTTGGAAACTTTGGTTGCTTCTACTTTCGATCAGCGGGAATTTGGAAAATTCATTACTACCAAAACCAAATCGAAAGGTGCACCGAAAATTATGTTCACACAAGTTGATTTTAATATCAGCCATTTTTTCGAAAGTAATAAGAACAGAGAAATTTTTAATATTGATTTACCGGGAGTTAATCCATACAGATTTTATGATTGTATTGTTGAGCTTCAGAAGAAACCGGAAAAACTTACCAAAACTATTAGTCTAGGTACTTTGCTTAGAGAAATATCTTATAAATTTTTGCGTCACGGATTTTGGTTTTCGTCCGGCGATGAATTGGTTTTCTTCCCCATGCCTTCAGAAAACCAACTTGAAAATGAATATTTCTACTGGTGGCGTTACGTAAGATAGATTTAAAAGTAGTTTAGATTTTTATCCCGGGTTTGATTTTTAGATCCGGGATTTTTTTTGCAATCATGAGCAAACTTTTATTCAATCAATAAAAAGTTTTTTAAATTGAAAACACAAATTAAAACCAATCAAAAAGGTAAATGAAATGCCTACAAAAATAGAGAAAGCAGCAATAATCAAATCTGCCGGCAACAAACCAAAAATAATAAATTAATATTTTGGAAGAGTGAATTCCCAAACATCGCAATTAAGTGTTGCGAAAATGGAAAGTCCCTCGGGTTGGATTGAGCCGGGTCAAAGGCCAGAGTTCGATGAGTACACATTAGTTCTCAAAGGTGAACTCCAAGTTGAAACCGAAAGCGGCGAGATAATAAAAGTAAAAGCCGGGGAAGCAATTATCACTTACAAAGGGGAATGGATCAGATACAGCACTCCTGGAGGGGAAGGGGCTGAATATATTGCGGTTTGTCTTCCCGCATTTTCACCGGAAACCGTTCATAGGGATGAATAAAAATTGACGGCTGAATTACCAAAGTGATTTCATCAAAATAAACTGTAAACAACTTTATTTCGTCTCCATTCTCCAAACACCGTCCCATTTTTCAGGACGCTCATTATTGAGCTTGGTTACTCTTGATAACATTATTTGGGTAGGTCTGTCATTGGGATAATTAATTGTTAGTTTTTGCAGAATCGGTACGGCTTGCTCAAAACAGCCGTGATAGTAGCA
>JAENZU010000006.1 GCA_016841125.1 Melioribacter sp.
GGACTAATGCTGTCGGCCTTGATTTTTGAAGCTATTTATCGTCAGGATATTGAATCCTTCATCGAAAGAAAAGAAAGAGAAAAATTACCGATTAACGGTGTGCCTCTAATGAGTTTGGTAACACCTTTTATATACGGCATTTTCGAATCCTCTATTATTGTTGTAATTCCATTGTTCGGGCTTCGGAATAATTTTTCACAAAGCGATGTGTCTCTGTTTCTTGCTTCTTTTGTGATCGGCGGAATAATACTTCTCTATTTTTTAAGCAGATTATCAGACACATTCTCTAAATATAAAATGCTGCTAATAGTTTCGTTTGTGTTATCTTTCATTTTTGTTGTGCCGGCACTAACAATAAATTCAGCAATTCTAATAATCACATTTTTCATTTTAGGTGGATTAGTGCCATCTTTTTACACAATAGGGTTAAATTATACAGTAGGCAGTGTTGATCGGAAATTTATGGCGCAGGCAAACGGCTATTTTGTGATGATGTACGGAGCCGGAACAATTGCCGGACCAATTTTAGGCGCTATGCTGATCGAATGGAATTTACATTTCGGGTATTGGATTTTTGCAATTATTCTATGTCTTATTTTTTTCGTAACTTTTATGTTCATTCACAAAGAAAAATAATTGCTGCGTTTATTTGAATATTTCGTTTCTAATTGTATAATTATATAAATTTAAACTTTGAATTTACAAATTACTCCTAATGACAAATAAGCTCAAAAATATTTTCGATCTTTTGATCGAGGTTGCCGAGTGCAATGCGGGTTATATATTTTCTATTGATAATGGAGCGCCTGCGATCGTCGAGTCTTTCGGATTAGAAAATTTTGATCAGACATTAATTGAAAAATTCAATAAAGAATTTGCAGAAAAAGAAAGTGAAATCAAGCCGGAGGAATTGGAATCTTTTTCTGACATATCTTCCCGGAATGGAATAAAGTCTGCATTAATTACGGAAATTCAGAAAGAACCCGGTGTCAGTTTAAATCTAATTATTTTTTCAAACTCTGGTAGTTTAAATAAAGCTGAAACAGCCGGCATAGTTAAAGGTATCTGCAAAGTGATATCTCCTCTGACTCTGGAAGAAGAGCCTTTGAGTGAATTAGTAAATCATAATTTTTTTTCAAGAATTGATGTTGCTCTTTTAATTACCAGCCCCAATGGGGAAAAGCTGTTCGCAAATAAGAAGCTTTTGGAAATGTTTGAGCTCGATCCGAATTCTACTGAGAAAATCAATTGGGATCAGATAAAATTTTACGATATGCGCAATACTCCTATTCCGCCGGAAGACCTCCCATTTAATTTGGCTTTAACTAAAGGCGATAATATTGTTGATCAAAAACTGCAATACAAATTGCTCGATAAAACCAAATGGTTCAAAGTGAATGCCATTACTTTGAAAGATTCCCACGGTAATATTAGGTGTATCGTTAACTCATTTTGGGATATAACGGATGCGGTGGAGATTGAGAAAAATTTAAGAGAAACAACTCAGAATATTGAATCTGTTCTCTACTCAATAGATGCCGCCAAAAACAATTTCAATTACATTTCGGAATCTGTTGAAAAAGTTTTTGGTTATACTCCGAATGAGATTTACGGTAAACGAGTTACATTTTTTAGAAAAATCTTACCAAACGATTTATCTACATTCAGAAAATTTAGAGATAAAATCCTGAGTGGCGAGGAGGCCGTTGTTGAATATGGCGTAAAAGATAAATTCAACAATATTATTTATGTGAGACACAGCGGCGTACCAATAATTAAAGACGGAAAGCTGAAAAGGATTGTTGGAATAATTTCCGACATTACCGAGCAAAAAAAAATATTGGAAGCACTCGAAAAGTCGGAAGAACGATTCCGTGTTTTGATAGATACTGCCGAGGATTTCATATTTACTCTTAAAGCCAATGGTCACTTCACTTTGATCAACAAAAACGGAGCCCATGCCCTTGGGAATACACCGAAGGATATGATAGGCAAGGACTTTTTCGATTTTATTGACGACAGTTGTAAAGCCGATGTATCCCAGGCATTTATCGATATTTTAAACAGTGAAAAACCCAGATCCTTCGATGCAGTTTTTCTCGATAACCTCGGGGACACAATCATATTTGAAATTCAGGCGCGGATAACTAAGCTGAATGGCGAAGGAATCGGGATTATCGGAATCGGCAGGGATATGACCGAACAGCGTAAAAATCAAAACATGCTAAAAGAGTTAAATGAAAAACTTACCGAGGCGAATAAAATAATTTCCATTGAAAGAGATAAAGCCAAACACCAAATAGATGTGCTGGAAGAATTAAATAGATTGAAAAATGAATTTATTTCGAATGTATCTCACGAACTGAGAACTCCGCTGGCTTCCATAGTTGGATTCGCTGAAACCATTTCGTCCGATAAAGATTTGCCGCACGATATGGTGTTGGAATTCAATAATATTATTTTGAATGAAGGGAAACGGCTTGCAAAGTTAATCAATGATGTTCTCGATTTTTCAAGATTAGAATCCGGTAAAGAAGGATTGAACAAAACCCATTTTGTATTGAGGAGCGTTTTGCAGGAGGTTCTTTCTGCTTTCTCAAAACAAGCTATTGAAAGAAAAATTAAATTGGAAGCTTTTCTTCCTGCAGAAGAAGTAATACTTTTTGCTGATAAAGAAAGAATAATGAAGGCGCTTAGTCATTTATTGTCTAATGCATTTAAATTCACCAAAGCCGACGGCACCGTTACTATAAGGACATTTGACTATCCCACCGAGGTGGAAATCAGAATTAGTGATACCGGAATCGGTATTCATGAAAATGATATCCCGAACTTATTTCAAAAATTCAGCAAGGTTGGCAGACCGGGCTCGCAGATTCCAGGAGTAGGATTTGGTCTTGTAAGTGTAAAGCAGATAATAGATGCCCACAGAGGGCATATTGGTGTTGCCAGCACTGTAAATAAAGGAACAACTTTTAGAGTTAGAATACCGAAAACAAATTAGCCCGAGGTTTTTTTGGATAAATTAATATTTATTGTTGATGATGAACCCTCAATTTTGAAATTGCTCACTTTTTGGGTGAAAGATAAACTAAAGTATAAGGTTAAAGCATTTGAAAACGGGACAGATGCTTTGGAGAGCCTGCATGAAAATCCGCATCTAGTTTTACTGGACATAATGCTGCCGGATATTAATGGGATAGAAGTGCTTAAAAAAATAAAAAATTTAAATAGTCATTTACCTGTAATTGTGCTGTCTGCTCAGGGCAGTATTGAAGTGGCGGTTAATGCCCTAAAATTGGGGGCGTTCGACTACTTCTCAAAACCGATTGACATTCACCGGCTTGAAACGGCTCTTAAAAATGCTATAAGCAATTATGAACTTACCACGGAAATTGATCGATTAAGACAGAATCTGCAGGAACAGTACTCTTTTGAAAATATCGTTTCAGCAGACAAAAAAATGCAGGATGTCTTTAGGATGGTCACTAAGGTGCTGGATAATGACATTACTGTGTTAATCCATGGTGAAAGCGGCACCGGTAAAGAATTGATAGCTCAAGCAATTCATTATAACGGAAAAAGAAAAGACAAAGCCTTCATTGTGGTTAACTGTGCATCTATTCCTAGAGAATTATTGGAAAGTGAACTGTTCGGACACGAAAAAGGTTCGTTTACCGGCGCTCATCAACGGAAAATCGGCAAGTTCGAAATGGCTAACGGCGGCACTTTGTTCCTTGATGAAATTGGTGAAATGGAGATGTCGCTCCAGGCGAAAATTCTGCGCGTTATTCAGCAGAAAGAGTTTGAACGTGTGGGCGGCAACGAGGTAATCAAATCCGATGTGCGAATTCTTTCTGCTACCAATAGGAATTTAAGGGAAGCTGTTGAAAATAAAGAGTTCAGGGAAGATCTATTTTACAGATTGAGTTCCTTCCCAATACACCTTCTTCCATTAAGAGAGCGAAAAGGAGACATCCTAATTCTTGTTGAGCATTTTGTCGAGACACTTAACGAAAAATTAGGTAGGAAAATAAAAGGATTCACTAAACCGGCTTTAAAATTACTTTACGATTATGAATGGCCGGGGAATGTTCGCGAATTAGAGAATACAATTGAACGGTGCATGATTCTAACCGACAAAGAAGTCCTAACGGAAGATGTTCTTCCGCCGCAGATAAAACAGTCGGATGGGATGAGAAACATAAACATCAGCGGAGAACTCTTTGGTGAGGAATCCCCAATAATCCCATTCGAAAAATTAAAAGAAGAAGCAGTTAAACACGCTCTTAAAATTACCGAAGGAAATATTGTTGAATCTGCCAAAAAATTGCAGATTGGCAGAGCAACTCTTTACAGGTTAATGGAAAAATATAATTTAGATTCAAAAAAGAATTAATGAGTTAAGGAAATTTTATGGTCATTATTGAAGAACAAATTGGTGATGTTATTGTTGAAGTTGTTAATCTTGATAGGGCAACTCTAAAAGAAGCAGAAGAATTAAAAGAGAAGCTTACAAACAAGATTAACGCTGGATACAAAAAAATTGTGGTTGATTTAAGTCAGTGTGAGTTTGTTGATTCTACATTTTTAGGTGTTTTAGTTAACGGCTTGAAAAAAGTTGCTCGCGTCGATGGCGATCTCAGATTAGTGGGCTTTAAACCGGCAGTTCAATCAATGTTTGAGTTAACCCGGATGTTCAGAGTATTTCAAAGCTTCGAAGATGTTAAAGAAGCGGTAAGCAGTTTTAACGGATAAATAATGATGAGTGAACAAAATAACGAACCTAAGCACAAAATACTCTTAGTTGAAGACGAATCAAATATTGCAACACTTTTTAAATACACAATTCATAAAGCTGGCTGGGAATGTGTGGTAGCATCCAATGGAGCCGAAGGTTTAGAGAAAGCTAGAAGCTATAATCCGGATCTAATTATGAGTGATGTTATGATGCCGGTTGTTGACGGGTTTCAATTTAGAAAAAATCTTATGTTGGAACCGCAGCTAAAAAAAATACCTTTCGTGTTTCTAACCGCGGTGGGTGAAGAGGATGAAATCTTAAAGGGATATGAACTTGAGATCGAAGAATATATTCTAAAGACAGCTCCGCCTAAAGTTGTTATTGCAAAGCTGCGTGCTATATTAAACAGTTTGGAAAAAGAGCGTCAAAAAATTATTGGAGAAGTTCAGCATGCTGCCGGTAAAACCGGCGCTCAATTGTTTCCTGAAAAGTTAAAGCCGATTGAAGGTTTTGAAATCCAAACCTGGCATCAGGATTTTGAAGGAATACCCGGCGGTGATTTCTTAGATTTTATTGAGCTGGACGAGGATAATACTTTGCTAGTGTTAGGCGATATTATGGGAAAGAAATGGGGGGCATGGTACTTTGCCGTGGCATATGCAGGTTACGTCCGCAGTGCTATTAGATTTGTTGTTGATTCTATTGAAAATTACACTCCTGCTGGAATATTATCAAAAGTTAATTCTGCAATATTCCGGGATGAAAGGATTTCTGAGGTGTTCATTACACTCTCGGTGTTGCATATTAATAAGAAAAACAAAACCATAAAATATGCCGGTGCCGGTGATCTGCCGCTTATATTTAAAAGCGCTGAAACTAAAATTATTAGTTCAAACGGAATGCTTCTAGGCGTTAAAGATAATATACAATACGAAGATGTTGAGGTTGGATTAGAAAGCGAGAGCGCCATCTTTTTACTGACCGACGGTATTATTGAAAGCCGCAATGCCGAAGGTGAAGCACTGGAGTTGACCGGAATAGTGGATTTGATCACTAATCTGAACCCGTCGGAAAATTTGCTGGATCAATTTAAAAACCGGTTTATCGAATTTACTAATTCAAAATTTGAAGATGATGTAAGTTTGGTTGTATTACAGGCTTTATGATTCTGCTTTATTTTTTAAGTCTTTGATCATTCCGCCAAAGATATAACCGTGCAGAAAATATATTGAATACCAGTAAATAACGCCCCATAATCCTTTTGGTTCAAAAAATGCAGTTTGAATTAAATGAGTTTTATTCTCATCAATAGATTCAATTTCAAATTGTAGCCATGCATTGCCGGGCAGTTTCATTTCAGCACGTAATCTAATAAGCTGATCAGGTTCAACTTTTTCAACTCTCCAAAAATCAAGCGGATCTCCGGGCAGCAATTCACTATCACTTCTTCTTCCCCGCCGCATTCCAACTCCGCCTATCATTCTATCAATCAATCCCCTTAGCTGCCACAAGAAATTAGCGAACCATCCATTCTTTCCGCCTATGCGCGATACTGTTTTGAATACCTTTGGCCGGGGCGCATTAATTATCACTTCCCTTTTTTCAATGAACATACCTTCTTTTTGTGTAAGGGTAACGGGACGTAAATCCTTACCGGAAAGAGAAGAGTAAGCTCCGGACCAAATAGTTTCTATATGACCTTCTTTTTGCCGTTGAAATGCTAATTCAACAGCTTTTCTATAAGAAATAGGCTCAATATTGAACAGATCATGTGCTATATTTGAAGTGCAGGTCAGTTCATATTTTAATCCATCTACTAGAGGTTTGGCAATCTTACTTGGCAAAGGCGTCACTAAACCGATCCAGTGTGAAGATAGCCGTGGAGTTAAAAAGGGCACACCAATAAAATATCTTTTAAGTCCCCGCACATCGGCATAAATTTTCATTAAATCCTTGTAAGATAAAATATCCCTTCCGCCAATTTCTATTATTTGCCCTGTGGTTTCCGGAATTTCCAGTGTTTCGATCAAGTATGCAAGAACATCCCTAATTGCAATAGGCTGAGTTTTTGTATCTACCCACTTTGGGGTTACCATTACAACAACACGCTCGGTAAGGTAGCGGATCATTTCAAATGAAAGACTTCCTGAGCCCACGATCACTCCCGCACGGAATTCGGTAACCGGTACGCCGAACTCCCGAAGTTTATCCCCGGTTTCCTGACGGCTTTTTAAATGTTTGGATAGCACTTCATTGGAAGAACCGAGACCGCCTAAATAAATAATTCTTTTCACTCCGGCTGCTTCAGCTTTTCCGGCAAAATTTTCTGCTGCCTTCAAATCTCTGGCAGAAAATTCTTCACCTGAACCCATTGAGTGAATCAAGTAGTATGCCGCATCAATTCCGTTTAGCGCATCACCGAGTGAATCTGAATCTAGAGCGTCTCCGTAGACATACTCAGCCTCGTCCCACCTTCGGTCTAAACGGGAAATATCTCTAGCCATTACTCTTACATTATATTTTTTTTCGATCAGCCGGGTGGTTAATCTGCCGCCGACGTATCCGGTTGCGCCTGTAACTAATATATTCATTGTCTATTTGTTTTTGTTTATAATATAAACACCAATTATGATCAAAACCATTCCAATAAAATGAAAAGAATATATTCCCTCGCCATCGATAAATCCCCAGAAAACTGCCGTGATAGGGATAAGATAAGTAACAGCGGAAGCAAACACCGGGGTTGTACTCTGAATTACTCGATTAAATAGGAAAAGTGCTAGCGCTGTTCCAACCACTCCTAATATAAAAATATAACCTAAAGATGCCCACGAATGATCTGCAGTTTCCATTGTGCTGAAGAATCCGGAAATAAGTAAATAAAAAATGGAAATTGGACCGACTGAAAACAAACCCAAAGATGTAAGCACAATTGGATTCACATCCATAAAATTACTTTTGACTAAATTACCTGCTATTCCGTAACAAATAGTTGCGGCAATAACGAACAAAGCAAAGTAGTTGAAGGAACCTAAATGACCACCATCTTGAACAAAAGTAAGCATTACAGAGCCGCCGAAACCTATAAGTAAACCGACAGCCTGCGGTTTATTCATAACGGTATTAAAGGCAATCGCACCAATAATGAGAGTGAAAATTGGAGTGAGAGCATTTAATATACCTGCGAGTGAACTGCTTAATCCTGTTTCCGCCGACGCAAATAATACTGCTGGTATAAAATTTGAAATTAAACCGAATATAAGAAAAGCTTTCCATCTTTTGCGGAAGGTGGTTTGTAAATTTTTGACGGCGATAGGTAGAATTATTATGTATGCGAAAAAAATACGAAGAGTACCAACCTGCCAGGCAGAAAAGGCGATTAGTCCTTTCTTAATTAGTATAAAGGAACTTCCCCAAATTAGCGCAAGAAGTAAAAGAATTAAAATATTTTTGAAATTGCTCTCTTTTATATTCAGCCTGAGTTTTAGTGAAAATTCATCATTCGCAATTTACAATTTCTTAACAATTTGTTAGCAGTTTGTTAATCGTAAATAGAAAATAATTTTATAAATTTTTATTTACCACTAAGGAGTAATCATGAAAAGCCCTAATTACGAAATCACGCTAAACAATACGCCTTACTTTACAAATTTGATAAATGAGCTGGTTGAAACACTTTCATCTAAAAAACGATTGTTAACTAAAGTGAAATCTGCTGCTGAGTTAAACACTGTTTTAAGTTATGAAGACCGGCATCTCCTAAAACATTTAAATTCAAAAGAAGACAAAATACTGGCAGAAATTATTTTCTTGAAAGGCTGGGATACACACAAAAACGGGCATGATGAATTGTTGAGCAGCCGCTTTACCTCGCCTCATGATTTTGATGAATACCCTACAAATATACATTGACAATTTACTATACCGGCAATCCCGGATGGGCGCAGCTTTAAACTTGACAAAGTGTCCAATATTAATTTATATTTGTATGTACAAGCAACATGAAGAACAAAAACAACATATTGAATAACTGCTTATACTTCACTTCAAATTCTTTGGCGCGCGTAATAGGGCGAATGGCTGATGAGGAATTTAAGAAAATTGGACTTTCTCCATCACACGCATTTGTGCTTAAGCTTACAATTGAGAATCCTGGTATTGGTCCGAAAGAACTAAGTGAAAAACTGCATCTAGCTCCTTCTACGGTTACAAGATTTGTAGATCTGCTGGTAAACAGGAAGATGGTAAGCCGAAATATCGAAGGAAAATCAGTGCGGTTGTTTTCTACAACGAAAGGTGAAGAGATGGGTGTTCCAATTTCTACAGCCTGGAAATCTTTATACGAGAGGTACAGCAGTCTAATCGGAAAGAAAAAAAGTGACGAATTAGCAAAAATGATAAGTGATGCCGCCGATTTACTTGGTGAATAATTGATATTTCATTTAAATAATTGTTAGTAATAAAAATAAAGGAATAAATTATGTATACAATACTTGGTGCAACCGGAAATACCGGCAAACTCGTTTCTCTTTCACTCTTAAATGAGGGGAAAAATGTTCGTGTAGTCAGTCGCGATAAAGAAAAAGCAAAAGAGCTTACGGATAAAGGTGCGGAGCTTGTTTTGGGAAGTTCGACCGATTATGAAGTTTTAAATAAGGCATTCGAAGGAGCAGAAGCGGCTTACTTGTTGATCCCGCCGAATTATTCTTCAAAAAATTTTTATCAATACCAAAAGGATTCGGCTGATGCGATTGTTAAAGCCTTAAAAAATTCATCAGTTAAATATGTTGTTTTTCTAAGCAGTGTCGGGGCTCAAATGGCTGAAGACAGTGGAGTAGTTCAGGGTCTTAAATATATGGAGCAAAAGCTGAATGAAATTGAAGGGCTGAATGTTCTTAGTCTGCGCCCAACTTATTTTATGGAAAACACTTTCGGGATGATCAATATTATTAAAAACATGGGCGTGATGGGTTCCCCCGTAAAAGCAGATATAAAAATAAACATGATCGCTTCAGAAGATATTGGAAATTATGCAGCCCAAAGACTTCTTGCACTCGATTTTGAAGGCAAGTCTCATCAATACTTACTCGGTCAGAGGGATCTAACTTATAAAGAAGTTGCTTCAATCCTCGGCGCGGCAATTGGGAAGTCCGATCTAAAATATATTGAATTTACACACGAAGATTTTAAAAATGGATTCATGCAGTTTGGCGCTTCAGAAAATATGACGGATCGAATGATAATTTTTATTGAAGGTGTAAATCGTGGAAAAGTTTTTGAGGGAGTTGAAAGAACTGCCGAGAGTACTACGCCCACAAGCATTGAAGAGTTCGCCAAAACTTTTGCTTTTGTTTATAATCAATAATCATCAGAGGAAAATTTATGAAATACAAATTATTAGGAAGAAGCGGATTAAGAGTATCCGAACTTTCGCTTGGAACAATGACATTTGGTGAAGAATGGGGTTGGGGTTCATCTAAAGAAGAAAGCAAAAAAGTATTTGACGCATACGCAAATGCCGGCGGTAATTTTATTGACACCGCGAATCGATATACCGAAGGTACCAGTGAAAAATTCGTGGGTGAATTTATTAAATCCGACAGAGATCATTTTGTTGTTGCAACTAAATATACACTATTTACCCGTCGCGACGATCCAAGTTTCAGTGGGAATCATCGGAAAAATATGATGCAGGCGGTAGAGGCAAGCTTAAAAAGATTGGGCACAGATTTTATCGATCTTTATTGGCTGCATGCATGGGATTATACTACTCCGGTTGATGAAGTGATGCGAGGGTTAGACGATTTGGTAAGCTCAGGTAAAGTTCATTACATCGGAATATCCGATACTCCGGCTTGGGTTGTTTCACAGGCGAATACTTTGGCGGATCTTAGAGGCTGGACCAAATTTGTTGCAATGCAGCTCCAATACAGCTTGGTTGAAAGAACAATAGAGAGAGAACTTATTCCAATGGCTAAAGCTCATGATTTAGCAATCACAGTTTGGGGAGCGCTCGGATCGGGTGTGCTTACTGGTAAATACAATAAAGATAAAAAATCAGAAGGACGCCTCAATCAAATGGGGGGTGTGAGTGATCGCAACTTGGCGATTGCCGAAGAAGTTGTTAAGATAAGTAAAGAATTGGGTGTAACACCATCGCAATTGGCACTTGCATGGGTTCGTGAAAAATATCATCTGAATATTCCCATTGTTGGTGCCCGCACTGTCTCTCAGCTTGAAGATAATATTGCATGTCTTGATGTTAAAATATCCGAAGAGAGTATGAACAAGTTAGAAGAAATTAGTAAAATTGATCTGGGTTTCCCGAATAATTTTACAAGCGAACCTTTCATTTTAGATTTAGTTTACGGAGGCACTTATGAACAAATTATTAATCACCGCCAAATAAAATAATTAAGCGCCACATTGAAATTATTATGAGGTTGTCTCAAAAGTATTAAAAACCGTTGAAACGGTTATAAAAAGTTGTGTTTTTCGCTTGCATTCCCACGTTTGAAAACGTGGGTTAATGCTAAAGAATCATTTTGAGCCAGCCTCATATCTATTACTAATTCGGTCTGCAAGCAAGTTGAATAATATCGATGAATATTAGTTATAAGATCATCACGTTTAATAGTGGTACAGACGCAACTTTAAAGGTACAGTAGTAAAATTATAATCTTAATCCGAAATTATATGCTAGTTTAACCCCAAACATTTTTCTGGAAGATTCCGGCTGGTGATAATTTTGGTCCACATCCGATTTACCAAGCAGCCATGTTTCAAAGAAAACAGAAAGACTTGCATTCATAAATTCGCCGCCGGCTTCAATATGAATACGAGGGTTACTTTTCGGATTTAGATTTATATCAGATGGTCCGCCCTGACCACGAGAGGCAAGATCAATGTTCTCTGAAATTGACAACGGAAACTTAAATGATAAATTCGAGATCAGATTAAAATTCTTTGATAAAAGATATTTTGTTCTTCCGGCAATTTGGAGAAGGAATACAGTGTATTTTTCATCGTAACCCAATCTGCCGCCGTTATCAATGTCGCGATTCCAGTATTCCAATTCAAACCCTAATACCGGAATTAAAAACAACTTTTTATCAGGTTGAAAAACCCATCCGGCATTAGCCGCAAATTGCAGCCCGAAATAAACTGTTGAACTCTTATAAGGAGTCTGCCCCCCTTGATTATCCTGCAGAAAGCCGTCGTAATCTACCTTGTTGAAATAGATTGAAAATTCCGCCTCGGTCATTAATTCTTTTTTTCTCAAGAAGAAAAATTTTGCGTTTGAGCCGAAACCGAACAGCATTCCGCTTTCCTCAAGAAGCTGTTTATCGTTATCATCAAACTCTTTCCAATTGAAAGAATTCAATTTAATAAATGGTGAAATTTGTAAATCGTCTTTGGTAATTTGAGCAGAGATATCCGGCATAAGTAAGAGATGGATCAGAAAAATAATCAAAGCCGATTGATAGATTCGATTGAACATTTTTATCTCCTCAAAATTATCTTAAAATTTCAGAAATAGATTAAAAATAAAGGTAAAATCTAGTATCCTTTTTTGGCAACTAATGTAAAATCTGCCTTTATCATTATTTGAACAAGCTCTTCAAATTTAGTTTTAGCTTTCCAGCCTAGTTCTTTTTCAGCTTTAGAAGAGTCGCCGATTAACAATTCCACTTCTGTCGGTCGGTAGTATCCGGGAGAAACTTCAACTACAAGGTCACCTTTTTTTAATTTCGTAAGTCTATCTTTGTAATCAGCCAACCAGGGCGCTTTGTTAAAATCAACAGATTTTACAAATCCTTTTTCTTTATCACCTTTGCCCTGCCATTTGAGTTCAATTCCCATTTCATTAAATGTATTGAAAACAAAATCACGAACAGTATTAGTCTCTCCGGTGGCTAAAACAAAATCATCGGCTTTCTTATGCTGAAGTATCCGCCACATTCCTTCGCAGTATTCGGGTGCGTAACCCCAATCCCTTTTTGCATCGAGGTTTCCCAGCGTTAGTTTATCCTGATATCCTAAGGCAATTTTAGCGGCGGCGCGTGTGATTTTACGTGTTACAAAAGTTTCACCACGTCTTGGGGATTCATGATTGAATAAAATTCCGTTGCTGGCAAAAATGTTATAAGCCTCTCTAAAATTTACTATTATCCAATAACCGTAAAGCTTTGCTACACCGTAAGGTGAGCGGGGATAGAATGGAGTTTTTTCGGACTGCGGAACTTCTTGTACTTTCCCGAACAATTCACTGGTTGAAGCCTGATAAAATTTGGTTTTCTTTAACCCGACCTCTTTCAATGCATCCAAAAATCTTAAGGTTCCCAATGCATCCACTTGGGCGGTGTAATCGGGAATCTCAAATGAAACTTTAACATGGCTTTGAGCAGCGAGGTTGTAAATTTCATCCGGTTCAACTTTTTCGAGTATCCTGTTGAGATTGCTTGTATCAACTAAATCGCCGTAATGCAGGAACATTTTATGATCCAGCAATTCGGGATTATTGTATAAATGATCAATTCTTTTCGTGTTGAAGGAACTGCTTCTGCGGATAACTCCGTGAACTTCGTATCCTTTCTTCAATAAAATTTCAGTCAAGTAACTTCCGTCTTGACCCGTAATACCTGTGATTAGTGCTTTTTTAGACAATTTTATACCTGCGGTTTAGTAAATAATTAGCATGATTGAATGAATGCATAAATGCATATTGTTTGCTTTAAGGTTGTTTACTTTTGTTAATGTAATAATTTTTTTCCCAATCAGAGCTCTCTAATTTTTCGATTAGTGATTGATTAAACTTAATTAATTTATTTTCTAATTTGTAATGAACATCGTCATATTTTAGAAACCAATCTTCTGTAATTTGATCTGTTTTCATTAGAGCATAAATCTGAGAATAATTCTCTGATAATGAGGCAAGAGCAATTGTGACAAACTGTATGTTCTCTTTTAATGATCTTCTAGAATAACCTTCTGCAATATTTGAGGAAACTGAAAGTGCGGAAGATTCAATTTGATTTTTGGTTCGATATGAGATATTGGATGATTCTTTCAATTTAGAATAAACCAAAGTATAAATTGCAATAGCTTCATTCCAAACCTCTAGTTTTCGGTAACCCCTGTTTATGTTCTTATTTCTATCAACAATTCTCATTTTTCTTTATTCATTCATCCATGCTTTAATGCAAACATGCAATTGTTCACGGTCTGTTTTTTAAGTACCACCCATACGTTCTTTCAATTCCGGTTTTGAGTGCGGTTTTATGCTGCCAGCCCAAATTGTGGAGGCGTGAAACATCGAGAAGTTTTCTCGGAGTTCCATCTGGTTTGGTTGAGTCATATTTAATTGAACCTTCAAAGCCGACAACGGATTTTATTATTTCAGCCAACTCTGATATGGTTAAATCTTCTCCGGTGCCGATATTCAAATGAGAATACCCGTTATCGTAAAGGTCGGATGCATTGATTTTATCCATTAAAAAATGAACCGCATCTGCCAGATCTTCTACAAATAGGAATTCCCGCTTCGGAGTTCCGGTTCCCCAAACCTCAATTTCCTTCTGTTTGTTTACCTTGGCTTCGTGAACTTTACGGATAAGAGCCGGTAAAACGTGGGAAGTTTTAAGATCGAAATTATCGAACGGACCGAATAAGTTAGTCGGCATTACCGAAAAATAATTACAGCCGTATTGTTTATAAAAATTTTCGCAAAGTTTTATACCAGCAATCTTCGCAATTGCGTAAGGTTCGTTGGTGTATTCCAAAGGTCCCGTTAAAAGATATTCTTCTTTCATCGGCTGGGGCGAGAGTTTAGGGTAAATACAAGAGCTTCCCAAAAACAACAACTTCTCAACATTATTTTTATAAGCAGAATTTATTACGTTTGCTTCAATCATCAAATTATCATAAATAAACTCAGCGCGGTAAATATTGTTGGCTAAGATACCGCCCACTTTTGCTGCGGCTACAATTACATAGTCAGGTTTATGTTCGGCGAAAAATGCTTCTGTTTCTTTTTGGTTGATTAAATCAACCTCACTGCGGTCGGACAGAATTAAATTTTCATGCCCTTCGGAAACAAATTTGCGGCGAATTGCAGAACCGACCATCCCTCGATAACCGGCAATCATTATTTTTTTTGATTTCATTGGTTGAAAACTTTTGGTTTAAAGTGATTCAAATATAAGTAAAAGATGTTTAGCCGTCACTAATTAATTGGCTGAACTAACCTTGTTCTTCCATAAGATCAACTAGTTTATAAAGCTTGTCTTTATATAGATTCAGAAGATAATTTTGATCTTCGGAATCCAGCTCTGTTAAATCAGCGCTGTTCAATACTGCTTGTTCCGGCGTTTTGATACCGGGAATAACTGTCGACACACCGGGCACATTCAAAATAAAACTCATACTGAGGGATGTTTTTGAAATACCGTATTTTTCGGCAACCGGCCAAACATCATTTAAGTATTCGATTGACTTCTCCAGCATTTCAGGCGGCAATCTAAAATATCGGTGGTCATTTTTCTCGAAGCGGGTTTCTTTCGTAAATTTGCCGGTCAGCAAACCGAATTGAATCGGCATTCTTGCGATAATTCCGTATCCCCTTTCAACCGATTTTTCAATTGTGGGAAGCGCCCGCTGATTGATAACGTTCAATACAAGCTGAAAACCATTTCCGATTTTATTTGCCATCATAAAATCGGCTTCCGGCTCCGGGTGGAAGGTGTTGAGCGACAATCCCCAATATCTAATTTTCCCCTGACTCCTAAGTTCTTCCATAGCCTCTACGCATTCACCATTTTGAAGATGAGCCAATTTAGCAGAATGAAGCTGGTAGTAATCAATTACATCACGTTTTAATCTTTTTAAACTTTGCTCGCACGCGCGCATTATATGCTCTTTTGAATAATCGAGTAGAATCGAGTTATCATTTGCCAGCCGGTGACCAACTTTAGTAGCGATCACAACATCGGTTCTGTTGCCAAAAACATCTCCAATCAATTCTTCCGAATGTCCGAGTCCGTAAAAATCCGCTGTATCATAAAAGTTGATTCCAATCTCGTGTGCTTTTTTAAGGGCTTTGATGGATGTTTCGACATTTACATTTCCCCAACCAATTGGGATATCACCTGCCATTGCCGGACCTCCGATACCCCAAGCGCCGAATCCTATTTCGCTGACCAAAAGGTCTGTGCTTCCAAATTTCCGTTTTTTCATAAAATTGAGTTAATCCTCCGTAAGTTACTTTAAGTGATAGACTTTATTATCTGAATTTATGAAGAAAAAACCTTAATTTCATCTTATCGTCCGGATCGACCGTTTTGTCGGACGGGACGACAATTTGGTTTGTTCAAATTCTGAACGTTTGAGTGAAGACCTTAACAGCAATATTTTGATGGTGCAATTTTTGGTCATTTTAGTTTATTCCAAAATTGAGGATAAAAGTGAAAATATATTTTATAACGATTTTTTTTGTAGTTGTTTTATCAGCACAAAATCAACTGCCCACAGGAAGCAACGACCTGTTTTCAGGATCAGGTAATTGCGAAAGTTGTCACACGGGAAGCGGAAGCGTATTAACATTTAACGGAGTTGATATATCTCCGGTAACTCACTGGCGCTCATCAATGATGGCAAACTCTTCAAAAGATCCCTTTTGGCGTGCTGAAGTTTCCGAAGAGGTTCAGGAGTTTCCGCAATTGCAGGAGCTAATCGAATCAACATGCACAAAATGTCATTCGCCGATGGGATACACAAATGAAATATTCAGCGGCGGCACGAGCTATTCTATAAACCAATTAAAGCAAGACACACTTGCAAACGACGGAGTTAGCTGTACATTGTGTCATCAAGTTCAGCCTGACAATTTAGGTTCTCAATCATCTTATTCCGGCAACTATTTAATCGAAAATGTTGATGAAATTTACGGACCTTACCAAAATCCATTAACTATGCCAATGGTCGGTTTTGTGGGCTATACGCCTGTTCATTCAGCTCATGTAAATCAATCTGAGTTGTGCGCTGCATGCCACACACTTTTCACACCGTATATTGATAACAACGGTCAAATTGCCGGAACGTTTCCCGAGCAGACCCCATACCTGGAATGGAAAAACAGCGTTTATCCCGCTCAGGAAATCGAATGCCAAACATGCCACATGCCCCAAGTTTTTGATCCAATCGATATTGCACTTCTTCCCCCTTGGCATACTGAAATGCGAACTCCATTCTGGCAGCACAAATTTGCAGGTGCAAATAATTTTATGCTGAACTTAATCAAATCAAATATTGATTCGGTCGGAACAACTTCCGGTGCAGAAAATTTGGACAGCACAATTTCTTTTACCCATAAAAGTTTGATGGAACAATCGGTTGATCTAGAATTAACCGCTAATTTTTCTGATGATTCTGTTGTGGTTGATTTAGGTATCTTGAATTTAAGCGGGCATAAAATTCCAACCGGAATCCCTTTCCGCAGAATGTGGGTTCACATTAAAGTTATCGATGCAGAAAACAATATCATATTTGAGTCCGGCAATTGGGATGAGAATGGTGAGATAATCGGATTAGATGAAAATTACGAACCGCATCATAATTTGATAACGGAAAATTCACAAGTTCAAGTTTATGAATCGATAATGAAAAATGTTGATGATGAAGTAACATACACATTACTCAGAGCGGAGAGTTTTTTGAAAGACAATAGAATTCCGCCAAAAGGATTTACATCATCACATTTTAGTTACGATACAACGGCAATTTATGGTTTAGCTTTTGAAGATATGAACTTCAACAGAGCCGGCGGTACTGAAGGAAGCGGAATGGATGTTGTTACCTATAAATTTCCGGCAGTTGAAGAAAAGAATTATACCATTTCCGCAGAAATTTGCTACCAAACATTAACTCCCCGTTTAGTTGAACACCTCAACGAATTTGATACTCCCGACATAAACAGATTTTTAGAAATGTATAACCAGGCTGATAAGATGCCGTTTTTAATGAAAAAAATTGAAACGAGTATTAATATTCCAACCGGCGTTGGTGAAGAATCAAACCTAATGGGATATAAACTAGAGCAAAATTATCCGAATCCATTTAATCCTGTAACCAAAATTAAATTCTCAGTCCCATTAAACTTAGATACGCAGAACCATTCCTCTCTACAATTATCAGTATATGACTTGCTGGGCAAGGAGCTTAAAACCCTTATCAACAAACCAATGGAACCGGGTACGTACGAAGTTGAATTCGACGGAAGCGGGTTGCCTAGCGGTGTTTATTACTACCGGCTTACGGCTGGTGAATTTAGCGATATCAAAAAACTGATGCTTTTAAAATAAATTATTTAAACGCTTTAGTTACATCAGAACAATGATATAAGGGTGAAATTCTATGGTTATCATTTGAATCCATTAAACTTAAATTTTACGCTGTAAGCAGTTTACTACAGGGTTTGTAGGAAAATTCCTACAAGAAAATCATTAAATCTGCTACAGATAAATAAAATATTATTAATTATTATGTTATTGAATTATCGTATGTCTCGTATTCTGTTTGGTTCTTTTTTAGTCAATTGTTTTTTTTCCTTTGTAAAGGGCTGCTTTTTTATTCCTTTGTTTCGTTGAGCTTCGACTAAAAAAAACAGGATTTTTCACTATCTGCGAAACCTTTACGAAAAAAAAAGCAGCTCCTTTTTGTAGGAAAAACACCTACAAAAAAATCAATGTTTTTACTACAGGGGATTTATTTTTTATAATGTATATTTAGTTTGTTTTCAAAATTGGACACTAGAAATTTAAAAGTTAAGAGGCTATAATGAAGGTTGCTATTGCGGATGATTCCGATCTTATGAGAGATAGATTAAAACAATTACTTGAAAGCTTTGATAATGTTGAAGTTGTTGGTGAGGCTAAAAATTCGATTGAAGCAAGAAAACTAATTGATAAAGTAAAGCCGGATGTTCTGCTGCTCGATATCAGAATGCCGGGCGGCAGCGGATTAGAAGTTTTAAAAGACATCAAAGAATATAAAATAAATACAAAAATTATAATGCTCACAAATTATCCTTATCCTCAATACAAAGAAAAATGTCTTCAACTGGGAGCCGAATATTTCCTGAGTAAAGCCGAAGAATTTGATAAACTTGAATCAGTGCTTGATGAAATTTATTATAAATACCACGCTCAAAATGAAGGTTGATGCCAAAATATTACAAAAAGCAATTTTATGCTGCGGATATAATTCCGCTAAAATGTTAACTGGTACCGGTTATAATTGTTGCTTAGTTAGTAAATATATATTGAGAGAGAATTCTGAATTTTATTATTCTGAGGGAATTTCATTTACTGATTCGGAATTACACTTTCCCCATTCCAATTCAAAATACTTCAAAAAGATCCAAACATATGAAGCGCCTTCGACTATAAAATTTAGTGAAGGTAAAATTGCAGCCGGGTTAGAGGCTTTTTCTTCCAATCCCCGGCTGAACTAAATTAAGCGGTGAGAGCAGATTTTTACTTTTGGTAAAAATTGAACACGCCAGCAAACGATGCACAATGGAGATCAGAATTCTGATTTACAAAAATGACAGCTAAAATCAAGAAATTGTTTTTAATTCTGACCCCGCTTTTTGTTTCTATCGTTATATTGTTTTGGGGATTCCTCTTTGAAACCAAATTTAATCTGTTGTATTTAGAATATGAACCGGCTCACACTTCAATGGAAGCAATTGGGGGAATTGCCGCACTAATAATGACTTTCTTTTTATTGCTGAGAAAGGGTGAAAACTATACACGCGAGTTTTTTATACTTGCCCTTGGCTTTGCAAGTATGGGCATACTTGATATTGCACATGCCGTTAGCTCCATCGGACACGGTTTTGTATTGCTCCGTTCGGTAAGCAGTTTAATCGGAAGTATATTTATGGCGCTTATTTGGTTTCCTCAAATAATTTCCGGGGTTAACAGAAATTATAAAATTCTATTCCTGACGACGGTTGCACTCTCTTTAATGTTAAGTATTCTTCCTTGGGTTTACCGCGATATTCTTCCTTCAATGATGATCGACGGTCAATTCACCTCAGCAGCGGTTTATATAAATGTATTAAGCGGAATATTATTTTTAGTTTCTGCAATTAGACTTTTTCAGCTTTACTTTTCATCGGGGCACAGGGAGTTTTACCTGCTTGCATTTGTTGCTGTTCTTTTTGGATTGGCGGGCTTTCTTTTTCCTGTTTCAGACGCTTGGCACAGCACATGGTGGCTTTGGCACTTTGTAAGGGTTATATCATATTTTATTTTAATGGTAATACTTATAAAATCTTACGAGTTAAAATCACAGAGTCTTATTAAATTGCTTATCCAAAAAGGGCGGCTGCAGGATGAGCTTGCTGCCAGCGAAGAAAAACACCGCGCGATATTTGAATCGGCAACGGACGCTTTTTTCATTATTGACTTTAGCGGGAAAGTTGTTGAAGTAAATCCCTCAACATGTAAATTATACGGTTATCCGCGCCAAGAGTTAATAGGCAAGAATACTTTGGAATTAATTCATTCCTCCTCCCATTACTTGTTTGATGAATTTATAGAATCCCTGCAAAAGAAAGGCAGTTTTGAGGGTGAAACTATTGATGTTAGAAAAGACGGCACTACATTTAATACCGAGGTAATAGGCTCTGTTATTCAGTATAATAATGAAAAACATATGCTGGCAATAATAAGAGATGTTAGCCAGAGAAAAAAAGCCGAAAAAGCACTTATTGAAAATGAAAGAAGATTCCGTACACTCTTTAGTAATGATCCCGATGCAATATTCTTGGCGGATGCGAAAACAGGAATTATTGTTGATGTAAATCCTGCGGCTGAAAAACTAATCATTAAAAAGCGGGATGAACTAATTGGAACGCATCAGGCTTTGCTTCATCCGGAAGATATAAGAAATGAGCTGAGGGAAAAATTTCAGCAGGGTGTTTCTGCAAAAAGTACAATAGTAAATTCGGAAGTTATCACTTCGGATTTTAAGAGAA
>JAENZU010000605.1 GCA_016841125.1 Melioribacter sp.
AATATGCAGATTATTAAGAATAAGCTTTATGAACAAATGGCAACCGAAAATAGTGTTAAGGGTACCGTGATTGATGCTCCGCTCGGAGAAATGTACGATAGAAATTATAACCTAGTTCTTAGCAACAAACCTGCGATTTCACTTCAAATTACTCCTGCAGAATATAACGAAAAACTAAATCCTTCAATCGAAAAAATGTTAAATGTTGAAGCAGGGTATATCAAAGAAATTTTCAAAGATAATATTATATATTCCAAGTACGTTCCCAGGAAAATTAAACGAGATGTAAGTTTTAATTTCATCGCATGGTACGAAGAGCATTCAGAAAATTTATCCGGTGTTGAGTACGTTATTGATCCCCAGAGAAATCACTCATTAGGAATTAACGGATCTCACTTGTTTGGCTACACAAAAGAAATTTCAGCTTCAAAATTAAAATCCGAGGAATATAGTGATAATTATAACCCCGGTGATTTTATAGGCTATACCGGAATTGAGAGAGAGTACGAGAAGTATCTTAGGGGAGAGAAAGGGGTAAGGTATTATTTGGTCGACTCACATCGTAAAACTGTTGGAAGATATGTAGAAGGGAAAAATGATAAACCACCTGTGAAAGGGAACGATTTAATTTTATCAATTGATGCCGATGCACAAATGGCGGCAGAAAAAGCAATGGAGGGTAAAAGCGGCGCAGTTGTAGCAATTGAACCGGAGACCGGTGAAATCCTCGCATTTGTTTCCGTTCCGAGTTATGATCTCTCCCAATTATCAACCGTAACATCCTCTCAGGTTTGGGCTAGTTTGAGCACAGATCCCGCAAAGCCTTTGTTTAATAGAGCCGTCATGTCAATCAATCCGCCCGGTTCAACATTTAAAATGCTCGAAGCCATTACTGCCTTGGAGGAAGGTATAATCAGTCCTTCTTTTACTATAAAATGCCCCGGCGGCTATCAGTTTGGGGATAGATTTTTTAAATGTACACACGTGCATGGCACAGTTGATTTAGAGCGATCGATAGAAAAATCTTGCAATACTTATTATTATCAGTTGATCTTAAAAATTGGAATTGACAAATGGGCTAAGTATGCTTCATACTTCGGATTCGGTAAAAGAACCGGTATTGATTTGAGCGAGGAATCACCGGGGATATTACCATCTCAGCAATATTACGATAAAGCATTCGGTACAGATAGATGGCCAAGAGGAATGTTGTTGAGTCTTGGTATCGGTCAAGGAGAACTCAGTTCTACACCCGTGCAGCTTGCAAAGTATGTATCGTTACTAGCTAATTTTGGAAAAACAAAAACACCTCATTTGGTTAAAGGATACATTGACAGCAGAACTCAAGAGTTTCATCAGTTTCAATTTGAAGATGTAGAAGTTCCTATAAAGAGAAAAAATTTCGAAATTGTTAGGGAAGCGATGAGAAAAGTTGTTCATGGAGAGGGGACTGCTCAGCATATCAAAATACCTGGTATTGAAATTGCCGGTAAAACGGGTACTGCTCAAAACCCCCATGGCGAGGATCATGCTTTGTTTGTAGCATTTGCCCCGTTTGAAAATCCTAAAATTGCAATAGCGGTTATCGTCGAGAATGCAGGTTATGGTTCAACTCATGCTGCACCAGTCGCAAGAGATGTTATAAAAGCATATTTAATTAAGGAAAATATTAATAGCGATTTACTTACCGCCGCAGGAATTAAATGAAAGTCAGTTATAATATAAAAGATAAATTTGATTTCGGATTGTTCATTGCGGCTATATTACTAATTGGCATTGGGCTGCTGGCAATTTATAGCTCAACTGTTAATCATCCCAAGGCTGCAGGCAATTTTGAAAGGCAGGCTTTTTGGGCTGTTGTTTCTGTAGCAGCTTTTTTTATTATTTATCTTTTACCGCAGCAGACGTTGAGACTTATTACAATTCCGTCATATATATTTTCCATAATACTCCTCGTGGCCGTACTCGTAGCGGGTAAAACAGTTTATGGTGCAAAGAGCTGGTTAAGTATTGGTAGCTTCGGATTTCAACCTTCGGAATTTGCGAAGATCGGAACAATTTTAATGCTTGCCTATTGGCTGGGCAGCAGAAAAGGAGACATCAACAATCTGAAAGATATTGGTATCGGGATGTTAATAGGGATTGTTCCGATTTTCCTGATACTGCTGGAGCCCGATATGGGAACCGCAATTGTCTTTATTGCTATTACCGTAAGTGCAATTTTCTGGAGCGGTATTAGTTTGTTTGGAATCTTTGTTGTTTTTTCTCCCGGAATTGTAATTTTTGCATCTCTATTCGGAACACCAGTATTTATTGCCTCGTTAATTTTAGTGATAGCTGCTCTTATCTACTTCAAACCAAATT
>JAENZU010000606.1 GCA_016841125.1 Melioribacter sp.
GCCATTACATGGAAATATCCAAGCTGTATATTGCAAGGTGATAATTCCGTTGGCGAATTTTACTCTGTTGCAGTAACCAATAATCATCAGCAGGCTGATACAGGCACAAAGATGATCCATCTTGGGAAGAACACAAAAAGCACGATCATATCAAAAGGTATTTCTGCGGGGAAAAGCAACAATACTTATCGCGGTTTAGTAAAGGTAGGTAAAAAAGCAGACGGCGCGCGCAATTTTTCTCAGTGCGACTCAATGCTGATGGGGGACAGATGCGGTGCGCATACATTCCCATATTTGGAAATTGACAATCCAACGGCTCAAGTGGAACACGAAGCAACTACCTCTAAAGTTGGTGAAGACCAGATCTTCTACTTAAATCAAAGAGGTATTGAAACCGAAGATGCCGTAAATATGATTGTAAACGGTTTCTGTAAAGAGGTATTCAACGAACTCCCGATGGAATTTGCTGTTGAAGCTCAGAAATTATTAGCCATCAGTCTTGAAGGCAGTGTCGGTTAAGTTTAGAAAAATAAAATAGGAAATATAAAATGTTAACAATTAAAAATTTACACGCTAATATTGAAGGTAAGGAAATTCTCCGGGGTCTCGATCTCGAAGTAAAAGCCGGAGAAGTTCATGCAATAATGGGTCCTAACGGATCAGGCAAAAGTACTCTGGCTAATGTTCTAGCCGGTCATGAGAGCTTTGAAGTGACTGACGGTCAAGCTAGTTTTGAAGGAAAAGACTTACTCGATCTAGCCCCGGAAGACCGGGCGAGAGAAGGTTTGTTTTTGGCATTCCAATACCCGATTGAAATTCCCGGAATTTCCAATGCTACTTTTTTAAAGACAGCAATTAACGAAATTAGAAAGTACAATGGGAAAACCGAACTCAATGCCAAAGAGTTTATGAGTCTCATAAAAGAAAAATCGGAAATTTTAGAATTTGATAAGGCTTTAATTAATAGGGCAGTTAACCAGGGATTTTCCGGCGGTGAGAAAAAGAGAAATGAAATATTTCAATTGCTGATGCTTAATCCAAAGTTAGCCTTGCTGGATGAAACAGATTCCGGCTTGGATATTGACGCACTCAAAACCGTTGCTCAGGGTGTAAACAAATTCCGCTCAGAAGATAATGCTGTAATTCTTGTTACACATTATCAGCGGCTGCTTAATTATATTGTCCCCGACTTTGTGCATGTACTCTACAAAGGCAGGATAGTGAAATCGGGCGGCAAGGAATTGGCGTTAGAACTTGAAGATAAAGGTTATGACTGGTTAAAGAATGAAGAATTGGAAACTGAATCTGCGTAAGGAGTAGAAAATGAGCGAGAATATTAAATCAAGAGATGCAAAAGAATGGTACATAAATAGTTTCCGAAATTTTGAATCGAAACTAAACGGAGAATCAAAATCATTCATCCACGATTTCAGAAAAGATGCTTTAAAGAAATTAGGCGAAATGTCTTTTCCAACGCAGCGGGATGAGGAATGGAAATACACAAATATTTCCCCGTTACTAAAATTCAATTTTGTTGATCCGCTGACTGCCGGAAAAGTGAACGTAACAAAGGATGATTTGAATAAGCATGTATTCACGGGCTTTGATCATCACTTAATTGTTTTTGTAAACGGAATTTTCTCGAAAGAGTTATCAAATATTTCGGATCTTCCCACAGGTGTTATTGTTGATACTATTTTGAATGCGGATAGAAATAACAAAGAAATACTACAAAAGTATTTGGAAATGCAGACCGAATTCGATAGTGCATTCGAGGCTTTGAATTCTGTCTATTCATACGATGGACTTTTCGTTTATGTACCCGATGGAAAAGTAGTGGAAAAACCGATTCAAGTTTTGTATTTGAACGGAAGCGATAGTGAAAATATTATTACTTCACCGCGCAATCTTGTTGTAGCAGGTAAAAATTCAGAAGTCCAGATAATCACTAATTATCGCGGAATTTCCGATAATCCATATTTTGCGAACGTCAAAACAAATTTGAATTTAGATGAAAACGCAATTGTAGATTTTTACCAAATAGTTGACGAAAGCAATTCGGCTTTTCATATTGAAAAGACACAGATTCATCAAAAGCGGTCAAGCAGATCAACACACTTCTCTTTAGAATTCGGCGGATCGATTGTTCGTAATGATCTCAATACCGTACTCGATGACGAAAATGCCGAGTGCAATTATTTCGGATTATATATGGGAATTGAAAATCAGCATTTTGATAATCATACATTTGTTGATCACGCAAAACCAAACTGTCTCAGCAATGAATTATACAAAGGAATATTAGACGATAATTCCAGAGGTGTATTCGGCGGCAGAATACTTGTAAGGCAGGATGCA
>JAENZU010000607.1 GCA_016841125.1 Melioribacter sp.
GTTGTTGAAACTAGAAAAGATGTAATGAGCGGAATTTTGAAACATAGGGAGCGCGCCGAAAAACTTTATCAAAAAGGGCTTATTGCTAACTACCATGTTTTGCGTGCTAAGGTTGCGCTATCCGAAGCGGAAAGAAAACTTCACGATGATCAGAATAATCTCGAACTTTCGATGATTGCACTGATTCACACAATTGCAGTGGAAGATACGGCAGGAATCAATTTATCAGATTCTCTAAGCTTTGCCGATTACTCTGCAGAGCTTAATGATTTCAGCAAAATCGCACAAATCAACCAGCCAATTCTTAAAATGATAGACGCAAAATTAGGTGGTGCCGAACAAAAATATGCAGCATCCCGCGCAAACTTTCTTCCACAAGTTGCTGCTTTCGGTCGATATGATATTTATCCGGAATATTTATCCGCACTTGAACCTCGATGGGCAGTTGGTGTGCAGGTAAGTTTAAATATTTTCAATGGATTTAAAGATTACAATGACATTCAGACCTCGGTATTTTTGGAAAATGAAGTGAAATTTATTCGAGCTGACGCTGTGAGAAAAATTGATCTTCTCATTCGAAAATCATTCAAAGATTATGAAAATGCGAAATCGAATTATTTGAAACTTGAATCTGATATTTTGCTCGCAAGAGAAAATCTGCGAATGAACGAAAAAAGATTTGAAACCGGTCTCGGCACTTCACTTGAAGTTATTGATGCGAGACTTTCACTTGAGAAAGCTGAAATTGACAGGCTTGTTTATCTTCACAATTATTACTCCGCCTTGACAGACCTCCACCTCGCCGCGGGCGAACCTCAAAAAGTAATTAAGATTTTGAAAAAGGAATTATAAAATGAAAATGACGCAGAGATTGTTCGTTATAGCACTAATTTTATTTAGTACTGCTTGCAATGATGATGAAATAAAAATGACCGGAATGGCAGAATCAACTTTTATTGATGCAGCATCAAAAATACCGGGCAGGATCGATTCAATATTTGTTGAAGAGGGACAGCCGGTTTCCAAAGGTCAAGTGCTTGCGAAACTGGAGAGCAAAGAATTAGACGCCAAACTTGAACAGGCGCGGGGACTTATGAATGCTGCAAAAGCAAAGATGAATATGGCTCGTCAAGGTGCGCGTGAGGAAGAAAAACGAGCGGTTAAAAATCTTTACCTGCAGGCAAAAGAACAATACGATTATGCGGAAAAAACATGGAAACGTTTTGAAGAGCTTTATAGCGACAGCGTAATTTCAACACAGGAAAAAGATGAAGTTGAATTCAAATTTAATGCAGCCAAGCAGCAGATGGATGCGGCAAAAGCAAAATACGATATGGCAATGAACGGTGCCCGCTCCGAAGAAAAAGCAGCCGCCGAGGCTTTGTATTATCAAGCGCAAAACGGCTACAACGAAGCACTTGCCTATCATCAGGAATTAATGATTAAATCACCTATTGACGGTGAACTTACAAAGATAATTTCTGATGCCGGAGAAATAGTAGCGAGCGGCTATCCCCTATTTTCAATCCGCAAGGTCTCCGAGACTTATGTTGTGCTTCAATTAAAAGAGACAATGTTGAACGACATTAAAATCGGAAGTGTGATGACCGGGAATATTCCGGCTCTGAATAAAGAAGATGAATTTGAAGTTTATTACATAAGTCCGATGGCTGATTTCGCATCATGGCGTCCCACAAATCAAAAGGGAGATTTTGATATAAAAACTTTCGAAGTACGGCTTAAATCAAAAGATGGATTGAATGATTTGCGTCCCGGCATGACTGTGCTTTTCGATCGAAGCGATAGATAATAATGAAAGATATTTTAAATGTATTTTTAAGGGAATTAGAAGAGCTTCGCAAAAGAAAAATGCTGCTTTCTTTTATGCTGCTGCCTCCTTTGATATCGGCAATAATTTTTTCAGAAATTTACCGGTATGAAATTTTACGCGATGTTCAAATCGCCATTATAGATCAGGATCATTCTGAAATGTCCCGCACAATTACAAGGTTTGTCGAATCATCAAACTATATAAAAATTGCTGCATACCCAAGTTCTGTTGAAGAAGCTGAAGAACTTATTCTCAAAGGTGAAATTCAAGGCGCCTTCTTTTTCCCGAAAGATATGGAAAAAGATGTAAAGAAAGGATTGGGCAGCACAGTTGTTGTTTATAAAAATACGGCTAATCTTGTCGTCGGTAATGTTATTTTGAGAGATGCGTCAACAATAATAAGAACGGTTTCAGGGGGTGTGCTTCTTAAAAAATTCAGATCCGCCGGAATGACCGAAGAAAAAGCAATGAACATTGTAAACGCAATACGTGTTGAATCGCATGCACTATTTAATCCGCATT
>JAENZU010000608.1 GCA_016841125.1 Melioribacter sp.
GTGCAGCTGCGTCCCGATTTGATCACTCTTTTTCTTTAATTTATAGCTTTGACTGGATCCGCTAAGAAGGAGTGCATAAGTATCGCCCCGGTAATGGTAAGTTTGTACAGTAAGTAAATTCACATCATCCGCAACAATTCTTTCCTGTGATCCTTCATATTTATATTTGAATCCAACATTCAAATTTTCAGAAAGTGAATAAGCAGCGCCTAAATCAATGGAAACATTTCTATATAATGTTTCGGCGTAGGTATAAACTTTTTTTAATCCATCCATAATTTGATATGATGCGGATGCACCGAGATACAGATCGTTAAATAAATTCATACTGTGCATAAATTCGAAAGTGGGTCCGTTAAATCTTACGTCGCCGGAGGTGGTATCGTTAAAATAAAACGCTTCACCGCCATAGGTATCTTTCTTTAGAGTTCTATAATTGTTACGCCTTAATTCGTAAGTGTAATCAGCTTTTCCCCGAAATGTTCCGCTTTCACCAAGAGGTTTAACGCCAATAAAACCGGCATTATAATCATAAAAACCATCGGCTGAATAAGGACGGCGATAAGAGCCCCATGAGTTATTAAGTGAAGGAGTAATCTCAAGCCTGGAGTTTTTTTCATCAACTATAAGCCAAGCCGGATTATTACCAAAATCAAATAGGTTCAGAGTATAATCTCTATCAACAATTGAAAAACTCAATCCGCCCATACTTTTAGTACGACTTTGCTGGGCATCAACAGTTGAAGTAAGCAGTATCAACACAATTCCGAGGAAGAATATTTTCCGAATCATGTTATAAAAATTCTCCGAATAATAAAGATAGATCATTTTTGATATCCCGGAGTTGGTGAATCAATAATTTCCCAGTCGAGAGTTCCGTTGTTTGTATCAATTCCGGGCTCTCTGCGCTGCATTGATTTTCCGCCGTATTTTGGCGGGCTTTGTATCCAGCCTCTGTCTCATCTATTATCCAGAGTAAGTTCGTATGTTCCTTTCGATTGATATTCAACGGCGTCTAAAATTGTGTCTATATCAATTCCGTCAACCCAAACACTATCTTCACCTGTAGAAACCACTATAATATCGCTTACTAAATTAATCATGAAATCAACAGTTCTATCTGTTCTAATATTAGAAAGATTCGGCACGTTTGGATTATCAATATCGTTTGCCGAAAATTGATTGTAGAATTCCCAATCGGCATTACTAAGATCAATACTCGATGCGAGAGAATTTCTGTGATCAACCGCATCCTGCGCTAAAACTAAAAATGTTTTCGGCGGGAAGGGATAATTCTGCTCACCCGGAGAACCCGGGAATTTGAAAACATATACTACTCCGTCGATATCTCCGTCGTCGTCTTCATCAGCGCCTGGACCTTTATGACCATCATTAGTACTGTTACCGGATACACGGTACACCATCATTCCATCGAGGTATTTTACCGAATCGGAACTGTTATACAATTCGAGAAATTGATCATAAAAATAAAATATATTGTTAACCGGTCCGCCGCAGTATATTTCGTTGAGTGCAATCCCGCTGCTGGAAATTGCTTGAGTAAATACTGTATCCTCCGCTGCACTACCCGAATTGACTTCAATTTTTTCAATGTTTCCTACGATATATATTGATTGATCTTCCGGATGCTGCAGCCTAACCGAAACGCTGTATGTTGATGAAGGGATGTGATCCAAAACCAATATCCCGTCTGTATTCGTATAACGAACGGATGCACCGTATTCCGAATTGATTATTACTTTTGCATCGGCAAGCGGCATCAGCTTTTGGATTCCTTCAACAGTGGAAGTATCCCACACGGCTGTAATTTTAAGCATCGCCTTTCCGTCAACCTGGGTGGGCGGCTCCTGCTCACATGCAAAAATCAAAAATAGGACAACCAAAACTAGTAGTAAATTTTTCATGGCTTCCTCTAATTAAAAATTTCATCAAATATCATACTGAACTCAATCCCGTAAAAGAGATTAGGATTTCTTTTCTCTTCGGTTAACCTTGTGGGAGATGAATAATATTGGTTTATTGCAGGGTCATCAAGAAAATTGTTTACATAAAAAGAAACTTCAGCACCTTTGAAAAGAGACTTGCTGATACTCAAATTAAATAACCATTTTATCGGTTTTGTTTTTGTCAAAAGATTGAACTGCCGCGACTCTAATCCTGAAGGCGTTAGCAAACTTTCGTCAACCGGGATCAATTGAAATTTTTGTTTTCTTTCACTAACTAGCTGCTCGGCACGGAGCGTAACCCACAAACCGAGCTGCGGATGAGTGTAGCGGATATAATAGTTAACTTGAATATTGTCCCGCCAATTTCCGCTTGCAGGATATGTCC
>JAENZU010000609.1 GCA_016841125.1 Melioribacter sp.
CAAATGATTAGCCGAATTACCTAAAAGCATAATGTAAAAGTATCTTAAAATTGGAGCCGCAAAAAATATGGCGGTATAAGCGGCAGCAATACCGGAAGCCGCCGCGATTAAATTAGATCTATTATTTGTGTTGGATTTACCTTTCAATCCAGCTTGTTCTTTTCGTTTCAAAATTTAGAGCGATAACCGGGAATCTATAGTCTTCGGAAACTGCGTCAACCCATTTCTCTTTATCTGAATTCAAATTTGTCACTTCCCATTTTTCATCACTCAATACTTTACTATTGGATCCATCCTGAGTAATGTTGGTTATTAAATTGAATCCAGCTCTTCCCTTTTTATTATAATTTTCGGCAACTACCTCAATTACATTTTCCCCTTCGTTTAGATATTTTGTTACATCAAGAAATTTAATTCTTTTATAATCAACTAACAGTGAAAGGGATCGGCGAGCGTGAACTTGATCAACATATTCGCCGTTAATATAAAGTTTAACGTAAGTATCACCAAGCAATTGAAGATAGGCTGATTTTGGTTTGACATCCAAATCAAATTCTTTTTTGAATTTAGCTTTTGTAATTCTTTCCTTACCGGAATCTGGATGATAGATCCACTTGCTAGGAATTGTGGGATCGGTCAGTTCATTTTTAATCAGTTTTTCTTTTGTCTCTTCAAAATAAGCGACCAGTCTATCAAACTTATCTTCAACCATATTTAAATTGGCTTTCTTGTAATACTTCAGCCAGATTTTTTTGTACTCTTCTTTTAGTGATTTCAATGAAATAATATTGCGATTGATGAGCGAATTTATTGATCCGAAATCTCCGTTCTTTTCATCACCTTCCATTAAATGCTGAAGTAAGAATTGCACTTCCAATTTAGATTTATACCATTTATTAAAAGAGATTAAAAATTCAATTATTGCTAAATGATCTTTATTGTTTGTTACCTTTGTTTCTAAATTATCAATTTCACTCTGCAGGCGATCCATCGTAAAGTCGATCCAGGATATTCTGCCGGCAGGCGACATTTTAGGTTCCCACCAAACCGGGTCTCTAAACGGCAAGAGCGGATGACGCCATACTTCGTGCCACATCATTTGATTGAATGGATGACTCATAGTTTCGTAAATGTTGGCTGCAGCCGGATTGCTGACTCCAAAAAAATCGTAAAAGTAATTTTTCGAAAATTCAGATTGATCGCTGCTCTCTAAATTCCATGCGCACTGAGCGGACCATGCATATCCGAATAAAATTAATTCTTTAAATGTTTCGGCACCATAATCACCCCAATTTGAATTGATCATTCCGGATGCGTTATTCTTCAAACCGGAGTCGGTGATATATTTAATGTTCGGCATTGCATTTATATTTGTAGGAAAAGTAGTCAAGAAATTCCACACTGCAGGAGAAACATAGTATTTGTGCCCGGCTTCATTAAACGTAGCGGTGGAAGGATAATAGTCCGCAACGTGATAATGCCAATCAACAATAATGATATCATCCGGCAGTTCATCTAAAATCTCGGGATGACTCAAAATAATATCGCCGTACATCAAAACTTTACGGTTGTACTTTTTACAGATTTCGTAAACTCTTAAATAATGTTTTGCGTGAACTGCTGCAAGACTTGTGGCTTCAGTTTCAGTTTTGGTAGCTCCTAAACCTACATCGTAACTTTCGTCCGCACCCATGTGGAAATATTTTGATGGGAACATTTCAAAAACTTCTTTGAGCATATTTTCCAAAAATTCGTAGGTTTTTTCGGAAGACACATTTAATGAAGCTGCACCGGGAAATTCGGCATATTCCAAGAACTCATCCTGCGCAAGAATATTTTCGTAATGACCGAGTGTCTGAAAAATTGGTACTACTTCAATAAAATTTTTAGCGGCATAACTCACCAACTCTTTTACCTCACTTTTTGAAAGAGCACCTCTTCCAACCCCAATTGTAGGATAACTAGCAAACTGCAGCATGTCCTCCATGTAAGGCATGTAAGTATTCATTTTGTAGCGTGCAATGTGATCAATTATCCGCTTAAAATTTTCCATTGTTGAAACTTGCCCGCGGCTTATATCATCCGAAATACCTCTGACTTTCAAATCGGGCCAGTCCAATATCTGCATTGCCGGAAGAGTTTTATCAGCAGCTTTTTCCAATAATTGAATAAGGCTCATAGTTGCGTAAAATATTCCTTTAGGGGATGCCGCTTCAATCCTGATAAGGTTTTTTGAAATTTCCAGAAAATAAGCTTCATCTAAAAAATTACCGGGAACTCTATTAGAATTTTTAAAGGCTTGAGAAAGTTTTATAAGTATGTCGGCATTTTCAGAATTATCGTCAGTAAC
>JAENZU010000610.1 GCA_016841125.1 Melioribacter sp.
CGACAATTCTTAAATTTTTTAAACGCACCAAACCTATTTCAATTACCCGGTTGTGGCGGGAAGAAGTGCCGGTTGTTTCAAAATCTAAAACGGAAAACTCTGCCTTCGAAATTGAATCTGTTTTTAAAATTGCTTTTTCCAAATTATCCCATAAAATTTCTACTGACGAATATGCATATAAAATCACAAAATTTCATCATACCAAAGAGTTGGTTTTTTTATTGACCCATTTTTCAATATATTTAGCACTCAATATTTATGAAAAATTATGACATTAAATTTATTATTTATCGGTGATATAATAGGTAAACCCGGCTTGGACATGGTTCAAACCTGGCTGCCCCCTTTAGAAAAAAAGTACAACGCAGATATAATTATTGCGAATGGTGAAAACGCCGCCGACGGAAAAGGCTGTACTGAAAAAGAAGCAAGTATTTTATTTGGCTTAAATGTAAAAGTTATTACCGGCGGAAATCATACTTGGGATAAAAGGCAATCGCAGGATTACTTGAAAGCCGATTCCCGCTCTCTTCGCCCGATGAATTATCCGAAGGGAACTTACGGAAATGGTTATCATATTGCGGAAACCTCGAAAGGGAAAGTGGCTGTTTTAAATTTACAGGGCAGATCATTTATGGCGATGATTGACTGTCCTTTCCGTACGGTGGATTGGGTGCTGCCTAAAATTCAAAATGAAACGAAGATGATTTTTGTTGATTTTCATGCGGAAGCGACTGCCGAGAAGCAGGCTTTGGCTAATTACATTGACGGAAAAGTTTCAGCCCTAATTGGAACGCACACGCACGTTCAGACATCCGATGAAAGGATTTTCCCCGAAGGAACTGCTTATATCACTGATGCTGGAATGACCGGACCTTATGATTCTGTAATCGGGATGAAAACCGATGCAGCCATAAATAGGTTTCTGTATGCAACACCGCAGAAATACCAGACTGCAGAAAACAATCTGCACTTGTGCGGTATCTTTTTGAAAATTGATACGGACACTGGAAAGACTAAACACATTGAAAGAATTTTTCTACCGGAATTTGAAAAAACAATTGATTAATTAAAGGAATTTTTAGAGTGCCCACTATTATTGACGGCAAGTTAGTTGCCGAAGAAATTAAAAATGAATTAGCTCAAAAAGTTGAAATACTTAAAAACGAAGGAAAGAAAGTACCGGGTTTAGTTACAATTTTGGTGGGGGATAATCCGGCATCTCAAGTTTACATCAAAATGAAAAATAAAGCTTGCGGCAAAATCGGGTTTTTATCTAAAGTTGAATTGATGCCGGAAAACACTGAGGAAAAAGATCTGCTTGATCTAATTGAAAAATATAATAACGATTCGAATTATCACGGTATATTGGTTCAGCTCCCGCTGCCGAAACAAATAAACGAAGATAAAGTAATTGCATCAATCAGTCCGGCAAAAGACGTGGACGGTTTTCACCCGGTGAGTGTTGGGAATCTCGTAATCGGTAACGATACATTTTTTCCGTGCACTCCGTTCGGGATAATGAAACTTTTGGAAAAGTATAAAATCGATCCGAAAGGAAAACATGTGGTTGTAGTCGGCAGAAGTAATATTGTAGGCAAACCGATTGCCAACATGATGCTTCAAAAACAAAAAGGGGCTAACGCGGTTGTTACCATTTGTCATTCCGCCGCCGATGATCTTTCCTACTTCACTAAACAGGCTGATATTCTTATTGCCGCAATTGGGCGGGCGAATTTTATTACTGCCGATATGGTGAAAGATGATTGCGTTGTTATTGATGTTGGTATCAATAGAGTAGATGATTCTTCGACAGAAAAGGGATACAAAATTGTTGGAGACGTGGATTTCGAAAATGTAAAAACGAAAGCTGCGTTTATTACTCCTGTTCCCGGCGGCGTTGGGGTAATGACTATTGCAATGCTGCTCTACAATACTTACAAAGCCTATGCAAAATTCGAAAAAATTAATAACTAAGCGGGTGCCAACATGAATTCATCCGTAATTGACAAAGTAGTTTCGCAGGTATTTACAGAAAAAGCATTAAGGGAATTTTACTGTCACGGAAATACTTGTGCAGGTTGGGAGAGAAATGTTGTTGACCAGCCGGCGGCTGTTAAAAATATTATTGAGCAAGGTGCAGACCGTATAGCAGCAGGAATTGGGGTTGGTGATAAATTAGATCACAATCTTGCCAGAATGATAGACCATACAATGCTGAAACCTGAAGTTACTCCCGATGATATTAAAAAGCTTTGTGAAGAAGCAAAAGAATATGAATTCGCATCTGTGTGTGTTAATCCTTCTTACGTTGAACTTTGCAGTAAATTATTAAAAAAGACACGGG
>JAENZU010000611.1 GCA_016841125.1 Melioribacter sp.
ATCAGTTTACGATGCTTGCCAAGTATTTTCCCGGTATCGTCAATAAACAATAATGTATTGAACAAACTGGAATTACTTGTTTCGCTGTTTCTCTCATTCACTCCAATGGCAACATTAATTTTTGCTTCGCGTGCGGCTTGGCATAATCTATCCGTCATTTTATCCGGTATTGAAACGGCGTTCAGAATTAATTCAGAATAAAGTTCATCTAGAATTTGTCCTTTACTATTTGGATAAAGCCAAACCCAATCGGGATAACCCGAAATGAAAGCCTCCGGGAAGACAATAAGTTTGGCTCCTTTATTCGCGGATTCAATAATAAGTCCGCAGGCTTTGTCTATTGATTTTTCTATGTTTAAAAATATAGGTGAGGCTTGGGCGGCGGCTACTCTTACTTCTTTCATGTTTTCTTTACTCATTGTTTTTCCGATGCGGTGAATAAAATGATATTAAAGGGCTAAATAATTTTCATGTTTACCATATCGGACAAAATGTACTAAAATTAATAATCAAAAAGTAATTTCACTTAATATTTTTCTAAAATTATTTGTAGTTGATACGGCATGACTGTAAAAATAAAAATGTTTAAAAATCGTGACCAAGATGCAATCAGTGTTAACTTAACTCAGAGAGTCCAGTTTTACAAATACCGCCGCTGCTCTCTTCTTTCAAATCGAGGCGCAACACCATCCGGCAGTTTTGCATTTTCATAATTTAGTTTTAAATTATCAGTCGACTAATGGAGAATAACTTCGAATGAGTTCAAAATATTTTCGGCAATTAATAATCTGAGCATTGTTTTTTTAATTTGAAATCAAAAAACATACATCAAGTTGCAAAGGACATCGGAAGGGTTAGTCTAATTTATGATCACTATATTAATCTAAAGGTTTAAAGTTTTTATCGAAGATAAATAGTTTTCAATCAATGATCTTACATCATAAAAGAGAATTTTAATAGTTATGAAGAAATACGAGACAATGACGCCTGAAGAAACCATTAAGACAGTTACGATTGAAATTATTGAACGTGCAGTAAAACTGGGGAAGAAAAAAAATCGCGAAATATTCATAAGCAAAACATCGGGCGGAAAAGGAACAAATGTTACTGAACTAAATCCGAACACTAGCAATGGTAAAGAAAATTTAGAAAAATTTTTAACCCCTGTGCGAAGGCATTACACTTTCAGCGGACTAGGTTCACCGGAAGAAAAAAATTCTATTAATTGGCGGGTACTCAATCTTCCTTTTTGGAGAAGAACACTATTGGTATTTCAAGTAGGCATTTCATTTATAATGAAAGGAACTCCGCTTAAAAATAAGCTATACCGCTGGATGGGGATTCATGTTGGTAAAGGCTCTGAAATTATGCAGCTTGTTTGGTTAGATCATTTTAGACCTGAATTAATATTCATAGGTGAAAATTGTGTGCTTGGAGCATTTACTCAATTAACTGTTCATGCTTATGAAGGTTCCGGTAAATTCAGATACGGACTGATCACTATAGGCGACAACTGTTTGATTGGTGCAGGTACCGGCATGGGACCAATTGAAATTGAACCGAACTCACGTACATTACCCGGCGCGACTCTCTCTCCCTATTTATCTAAAATTAAATCCGGCACAATTGTCGGCTGGGATCCGCCCAATGTGAAGGAACCGGGGAAAAAAATCACTTCGGACTAACTACAAAGGAATTAATTTTTTCGACATTTATTCACCACTAAAAATTTTCTTCGTAGGGTTTAAGAATAATATTTTTTTGGTTTGCTAAAACGTTTTTTCGAATTATTCACTTTACCTGTATTTACTTTTGCCGGTGGTGAATTTCTTTTTACGTTTTGCTGTACCGGGGCTTTAACAGGATTGTGGTCTATTAATGGAAATTGATGATCTTCAACAACTTGAATTTTTTTTGAGATCAATCTTTCAATATCCCGCAAATAAGCTTTTTCTTCTGCATCGCAAAATGAGATGGCAGTTCCTTTGGCTCCCGCTCTGCCTGTTCTTCCAATCCTATGCACATACGTTTCGGAAATATTGGGTATATCGTAATTGATCACATATTCGAGATCATCAACATCAATGCCTCGGGCAGCAATATCAGTTGCAACTAAAATTCTTGTTGATTGAGCTTTGAAATTAGATAACGCTCGCTGTCTGGTTCTTTGAGCTTTATTCCCGTGAATGGCTTCCGATTTTATTTTATTCTTTGATAGAATCCGTACAACTTTATCAGCCCCATGTTTTGTGCGGGTAAACACAAGTGCCGTTTTAATTTTGGGATCTTTTAAAATACTAATCAGCAGCGGTAATTTATTTTTTTTATCTACTAAGTAAACATGCTG
>JAENZU010000612.1 GCA_016841125.1 Melioribacter sp.
TATTTTGTATCCCCCGGTTTCATAATGTAATTGAAATTAAAAGGTGTATCACCTTCGAATCCAACTATATTGTGGCAAACTTCGCAAGAAACAGATTCATTAGCACGAGACATTTCTTCAGGTTTTGGAGGCGGAACATCTCCAACTAAAAATGAAATGGGCGCATGGCATCCGTTACATCCTTCCTTCACTTCTGCCACATTTGGATCTTTCTCCGCGTGCGGAACCGCCAGTTCAAAATATTCAATTTCATCCCAATGATGAGTGTATGCTTGGGACATCATTGCCTGCTGCCATTGACGGTAAAAATCTGTATGACATGAAGTACCACAAAACTCCGGTTTTTCAAAATCATCATAAGTAAATGACCCAATACCGGAAGCCGTTTGCGCATAAAAGGATATGCATGTGATAATAATGGATGCTAGTATCTGTTGAAACATCAACCCCTCCGTACGTTTTGTGAAAAGTATTATTTGGAAATCTTATTTAACCTTATCGTAAAATTAAGATTATCCCAAACGATATTCAAGTCTTGATATTGAATCAGGACTGGATTTATTCATTATTGATGAGGTTACAACAAGCATCACAAAATATTTCTATGAAGATAAACTGATTTAATTAATTTAATGGCGATTTAATCTATAGGATAAGAGCATCGTTCCATCGGTTCTTCTTCATCACTTATAATTTTAAATAGTATAGGATCGGTAAGCAGAAAATCGAGTGTAACCAATTCATCATCGAGTAAAATGTATTTATTTATCAGCCTAATTCCGTGACTGTAGTCAACATACCAGTCGATGTGAATATTTGTGAGGGGTTGAATCGGTTTGCCGTCAAGTTTATGCCATCCGTAAATTACCAAATGATTTGGGCGGGACAAATCGTAAATTTTATTGCTGAGAACAACATCCTTTTTGATACCGCCGACCAGATCGCCGAGCCTGCCTCGTGCTGAATCGAATTGCCGGTTTATAGCATCATTATGTTCAACAAATTTCAAAACCAATTCATTTTGATTTTCAACAGGCCAGTAAGTTACCGGCTCAAGTTTAACATTACAATTTTTATAAATGTTATCAACTAACTTTCTTGTGGGCAATGAAGCACCGAGCAGATCGGCAATTTTCTGAGCAGTGATTGGTCCCATCGGTATTCTGCAGAAATCTTCATCGGATCCGATCGAAAGATAATCCGGCATTACACAATATTTTATTTGATGTTTGATGCCCGCTGCATCTTCAAATGAAGATTGAATCGCAACCTGATCTCTTAAAAAATTTGGAATGTTTCCTTCGGCTATCTGTTCAAATATTTTCGCTTCTCTTTCTTCAAAACTCAATTCAGATACCGACTTCATAAATTCCGAACCTGAGAGTCCATCAGCTTTGCGGGGAGGAATATTGAGAAACGGGATAATATTTTTTAATGTTTTCTGAATTAGAGAATCATAAACTCGATCGCCAAAATATTTATAATCCGTTTCCGATAATTCGGTGCCGGATAGTATTGAGTGAATAAATCCGTTTCGTTCAACCTGTACTGTATGGAAAATTTCACGGTTCGGATTTTTCTTCAAATGAAACTCAATTCTGTTATCTAGTGCAACTGCTTTAATGAATGAAGTATCTTCAGTTTCATCCAGCTTAAAATGATTTGAAAAATAATTCATCATCATTTTACTTCTGTAGAAAGTTCCTCCTGTATCCGAAACAAATGGTTTTCCGTTGTAAAGTGCGACTGCATCATTGTAGGCAAAGACATTCAGAAAATTATCAGGTGAGGATTTGATCCAATTCACTATCTTATCGCCGTATTCATTATCGTATCCGTAGTTGCTGTCGAGAAAGGATATCCGTTTTACAGAATTCGGTATTCCATTGTAAGCATCTATAAAACTAAATACGAAACGCCCGCCCCCGCTGTGACCGCTTAATATAAAGAATGGATCGTAACCGGAGAAGATCGATTTAATATAACCTACCATTGCCCGAATGATGGTTTTGTAATTCTTATGTTTACTTTTCCATGCAGGCCAGCTTTTTTGTCCGGCTTCGAGATAAACAATTACAAGATTATAATTAGGAATTCTTTCCCGTAAAAATCTTGTTTGCGCACCAATATGCTGAATATCAAAATGCCAGTCGTCATCCGGTTCTAATACTTTACCGATGGTCTGCTCAATTGTATTGCCGTTTGGGAGTGCATATAAAACAATTCCTGTTGGCAATTCCGGATTGAATTCATCAGCCGGCGGCGCGTTTATCTGTATTCGTATTTCGGGATCAAAATGGAATGTTACGGTTTGCTCATTAAAATAGGGACTCTCAAACAATC
>JAENZU010000613.1 GCA_016841125.1 Melioribacter sp.
GATAAATTATATAAGCTCCGTAGGTGCTTCATTATTTATTAATATTCCCGCAATTATAATTCTAAATTTGATCCGATAAATTGCGGGAATATAAGATTGCGTGAGAATTCGGATTGTTTGATTTCCTTCAAGGTATGATCACTAATTTAAAAATTTGTTTTCTTGAAGGTATGAATATGCAAAACCCTCAAGGAGAATTGTTCTTATAATTGCGGGATACCTTGAGGGTTAGATGTTTCCGACAAATTAACAATGCATTCATTCCACTCTTCCATTTTTCCGCCTCTATGCCGCCAAAGAAAATAAATTTCATTATATTGCTGCCGGGCTTAAGTTTGTGTGTAACTTTTTAATAAATTAAAGTTTAACCGGAATGAAAAGAAAAATAATTATCCTAATAAGTTTATTTTTTGTACTTGGCGTTCATGCACAGGAATCAAGGATTTTTTTGGATGAGATCTACTCGGATTGGACAGACAATGAAATTGTACACTCGGATGCGATTGGCGATCAAAACTCCGGCAGTATTGATTTCGGCAAACTCTGGTATAAAAATGATGAACGGTTTATCTTCTTCAGAATTGAAGTCGGCGATGAAATTAATTTGCAGGATCTGAATGATATAACTTTATACTTAGATACAGACAAAAACTCATCGACAGGTTTAAATGTTCATGGTATAGGCGCCGAGCTTGAATATAATTTCGGCGACAGAGGCGGTAAAGTGAGAGTTTCAGGTTTCACTATAAATGTAGGTCATGAAGATATCGGATTAGTATCATCACCAACTGTAACCTCGGATCAATTCGAAATAGCAATCCGCAGAGATGTAAGTTTTAACGGGCTGCCTCTTTTTCCGCAAACTGACTTTAATGCTGCAATGATTGATAACGGTGCGGGAGGAGATAAACTCCCCAATGAAACCGGCGGCATAACATTAAATATGCCTAACTATGTTTATGAACCTCTGCCCCAATTTTCAATTTCTAAACTTGATGAATCTTATTTACGTGTTTTAACATATAATGTTGAACAAGATGGTTTTTTCAGCCCATCAAAAATGCCCTCGTTTGAAAGGCTTTTAAAAGCGGCGAAGCCCGCAATAATCGGATTTGAAGAAATATACGATCATACCTCCCAGCAAACTGCAGCAAGAGTTGAAGAAATTCTTCCATCGAGTGCAGGCGAACAATGGTATCATGCAAAACAGGGATCAGACAATATTGTGATAAGCAGATATCCGATAATTGGTACACATCAGATTGATCAAAACGGAGCATTTCTGATTGATCTTAGACCTGCAAATGATAGTGATCTTTTGTTTGTTGTTGCGCACACGCCCTGCTGTGATAATAACGTAACGCGTCAAATGGAGATTGACGCAATAATGGCTTATGTAAGAGATGCAAAAGCCGGCGGCACCTCGATGCCTATTGCTGAAAACACGCCTATTGTAATTGTCGGCGATATGAATTTGGTTGGATTTGCTCAGCAGCAGACAACATTAATTACCGGAGATATTTTTTACGAAAATAATTACGGACCCGATTTTAATCCCGATTGGGACGATACATCACTTGAAGATGCGAAACCTTTTACTACCGGAATGCCGATGACGTTTACCTGGTACGATGAGGGAAGTTCTTTCAGTCCGGGCAGATTGGATTATATTGTTTACTCCGGTTCGGTATTGGAAATCAAAAACAGCTTTGCTTTTTTTACAAAGGGGTTAAGTTCCGATTCTCTCTCAGCCTACAATTTGCTCCCGGGCGATTCTCAATTTGCTGCAGATCATATCCCCGTTGTCGCTGATTTTGAATTTAAAGAGTTAACCGGAGTTGAGCAGACATCAATTCCATCGGGCTTTAATCTTTATCAAAATTACCCAAACCCGTTTAACCCGACTACAAAAATTAAGTTTACAGTTCCACTATTTACACACCCCTCAATCCCCTCTCGAGAGGGGAAGGAGCGAAGCGACAGGGGTGTGTCGGTAACATTAATTGTTTACGATATTCTCGGGGAAAAAATCGCAACATTAGTAAACGAACCCAAAAAACCCGGCACCTACGAAGTTGAGTTCTATGCTCATAATCTGCCAAGCGGTATTTATTACTACAGATTAGTTGCAGGTGATTTCAACGACACTAAAAAGTTTGTTTTGATCAAATAGAAATACAAAATAGCACCCGCCAAAGGGATGGCGGGCAAGCACAGATAAAACAGATAACCACAGTAGATTTTTAACCGTTTTAAAATCAAAAAAAAGGCTATCTCAAATATGTCATTCCGGGCTTGACCCGGAATCTAATCTTTCGATTTTGATGGAAAATGAGA
>JAENZU010000614.1 GCA_016841125.1 Melioribacter sp.
GTCAATTTATTGCCAAATTGTTCCGCCAGTTTGTTTGCAATTTTCTGTGATGCCTTTCTTACCTCATCTAATTTGTATTCTGGTTTTAAAGAAATCACTACATGCAGTCCGGTTGATCCGGTGGTAATCAAAAACGGGGTAAAGTTTAACTCTTTTTCAAAGAAGTCTTTTATTCTTCTTGCTGCAAATTTTACGTCATCAAATTTGTCATTTGAAGTATCCAGATCAAAAATCATTCTATCGGGTTTGCCAAGTTGTTTGATCTTGCTCAGCCAAATGTGTGGTGTGATGTTTGCTAAATTTGCAAAGTAGACAAGTGAGGCAGAGTTATTGCAAATAGGAGCGTCATAACTTCCACCCTCTTTCTTAGTTATTTTAATCTGCTTGATCCAATCGGGGAAAAAATCACTTGCATCCTTTTGATAAAAATTTTTCTTTCCAATCCCATTTGGATAACGGTTTAAGGTTACTGGCCGGTCTTTAACGTGTGAGAGGATGTATTTAGAAATTTTTTTGTAGTAGTTCACCAGATCGAGTTTAGTTATACCGTTTTCCGGAAATAAAACTTTTTCCGGATTGGAAATTTCAAGATTATGTTTACCAACTTTTATTTGAGTCATTTTTAATTATCCTTCTCGTTTTACATCTGAAGGCTTCTTGTCATTTCGTAAACCAATATACCTTGGATGCCTTAGTCGATTTTCTCTTGTCCATTCGGTAAAACCGATTTCAGCAAGAAGCTTAGGTTTAACCCAGTGAGTGTTTGAAGAATCAATCTCTTTATTTGAAAAAGGATTTTTATTTGTTTTAATTTCACTTAGTTTTTTGTGTAAGCTATTAAGTGTTTTATCATCGTAACCTGTGCCGACTTTACCGGCATACTTTAAAGCTCCATTTTCATGATATCCCACAAGTAAAGCTCCAAAACCAATTCTTTCTCCATCGGGTTCTGTATAACCACCAATAACAAATTCTTGCCGGTTTATACACTTGAACTTAAACCATTTTTTGGATCTTGAAGAGACATAACTGCCGGTGAAATCTTTGGCAATAAGACCTTCCCATTTTTTGCGACAGGCTTCGTTATAAAATTTATCTCCATTCTTTTTACGATACAATGTTAATCTGATATGATCGCTAGAGTTCAGTGATTCTTTAAGAATTTTTTTTCTGTCACTTAGCGGCAACTTAACTAGTTTGTAACTTCCGGCAGACATTATATCGAATGCGTAATAAAAAACTTTTACGTCAGATTCTTGTGCTTCCACTTTATTTTTGATCTGCATTCTTTCTTGAAGTTTTTGAAAACTCGTCACCTTTCCATCGAAGGCAACAATTTCTCCGTCAACAATAAAGCTACCGCTCTGATTCTTGAATGATTCATAAATTTCTGGATAAGTATCATTTAGATTTTTTTTGTTTCTTGAAAACAGCTTTACAGAATTGCCTTTTTTATGAACAATGCATCTTTCTCCGTCAAGTTTGCGCTCGAAAATCCAACCATCTCTAGAAAAAGTATCATGAGTTAACACTGCGAGCATCGGGTCAATCCACTCCGGCTGTTTTTCTTTCTTCAATTTATCAATGTTATTAATTATATTTTCAATCTTTTTCATCTTTGGCAATCTGCTTCATTGTTCTATCGGACTTAACCGATTTATTTTCGGTACTGGTCGGTTTTCTTCTTGCATCGGCATCACTATCATCCATTTTTACGAGCAGCCATTTTTCATCATTGCCATTATCGGTTTTTATTAAAGCATAACCACCTTTTATTTTTTTGCCATTTAGCCGAAAAGTTGCGTGACCATCCTTTAATGCTATCTTAACCGACTTATCATCTTTCAGATTCTCGTAAGTTCCGGCATCCCAAACCATAACTGTTCCGCCACCATATTCATCCTCAGGAATTACGCCTTCAAAATCGGCATATTCAATTGGATGATCCTCAGTCGGGATTGCCAGTCTCTTAACGGAAGGATCTGTAGAAGGACCCTTAGGCACACTCCACGATTTCAATACTCCATCCACTTCCAATCTGAAATCATAATGAAGATTGGTGGCATCATGTTTTTGAATAACGAATATTTTACTATTCTTATTTTTTTTATTTGCACCGAAAGGTTCGTTTGTTTTTTTGAACTCTCTTTTGTCTCTATATTTTTTCAATTCTTTTTTCATCGTATTGTCCTCCAAAAGCCCTATGTATATATATATAATATGAATATTAGTAAGAAAGGCAAATTGTTGAGATTATGGGAAGCTTTTAATACGTTGCTAATAAATTATCTTTGAGAAGAGTATGGTTTTGGGGTGAATTTGTATTTCCA
>JAENZU010000615.1 GCA_016841125.1 Melioribacter sp.
TGCCAATTAATGAATAATCCGAAGTATGAAGCCCATGAACTAATGCCCCAATATTTCCAAAGTGTTCACGCGATTTTTTGAGAGGAATATTCTTGCTGATCAATTTGCGCGATTCCGCAGTATTAATCTCGGTATCAATGTAAAGTACCGTACAGTGGAGCGATTTGGGCGGGTTAATTTTTATGATGTCAATTGGGTTATAGCTTCTTATCAAGTTAAATCCACCGTAAAGTGAAGGGGCAACGTTGTCTGCATGAATTGCTCTGCTTGCAATAAATTCACCATCAAGTGCAAACATTAATAACTCGTCTTTACTGAATGGTCTTTCGAGTATCTCATTCAACGCAAACACTCCGGCAACTGCACTAGCGGCACTTGAACCCAAACCGCTGCAAAGAGGCATTTTCTTGCGTATCTCAATATCAAATCCCTGCTTACTGTTAAGGCTCTTCAGCATTGATAACATTGCGACAGCAGCAGTATTTGCTTCTGCGTTCTTTGGTAGTCTGCCTTTGTCGCCGGTAATCTTTTTGATCTTTAAAACCCCATGACTATTGGGTTTAATAATCAGTTCATCTCCAAGTCCATTGATCGCGAATCCAATTGTATCAAAGCCGCAACCGACATTTGATACTGATGCAGGGGCAAATACTTTAATTGATTTCAACATTAAATTTCACTCAATAAATTTTTAGCTTTTAATAATTCTGCAATTAGGATTGTTCCGCCGGCAGCGCCTCTTACAGTGTTATGAGAAAGCACAACGAATTTGTAATCAAACAATGAGCACTCGCGGAGTCTGCCGACAGAAACCGCCATTCCGTTTTCTAAATTTCTGTGCAGCTTGGGCTGCGGATATTTCGGATTATCAAAATAGTGGATCGGTAATTTTGGAGCTGACGGCAGATTTAATAATTGAGGTTCACTTCTAAATTCCTTCCAAACCTTAATGATATCTTCCTTAGTGGGTTTGGTTTTAAATTTAATTTGAACGCATTCAGTGTGACCGTCAATTACCGGAACTCTATTGCACTGTGCGCTGATTTTAATATCCGGACTTTTAAGCTTTCCGTTTTCTATGCTGCTCAAAATCTTAATCGGTTCGGTTTCCATTTTATCTTCTTCGCCAGAAATGAAAGGCAGAACATTTTCAAGTATATCTAAACTTGGCAGTCCGGGATAACCGCTGCCCGATATTGCCTGCATCGTAACAACATTTATTGTATCAATTCCAAATGCATCATGTAAAGGTTTTAATGCCAGCACCATTCCGATTGTAGAGCAGTTTGGATTTGTAATAATGGTACCCGTACTTTTTTGGTTCTTCAACATTTCGAGGTGCTCGGGATTTACTTCCGGAATCATCAGCGGCACATCATCGTCGAACCGATGATTTCTTGCATTGGAAATTACCGTATAACCACCGTTTGCAAATTCTGTTTCTATTTCGCCCGCTACCGATGAATCCAATGCGGAGAAAACCAATTTAGATGATAAATTTGCTTTTGCTTCTTTAACTACCATTTCACCAATTTCTTGATCAAGAGGAGTCTGCATAATCCAATTAACTGCCTCAGCATATTTTTTGCCCGATGATCTTTCGGAGGCAGCGAGTTCTGCAATTTGGAACCAAGGGTGATCGGTAAGCAGCTCAACGAATTTTTGTCCAACGGATCCCGTTGCTCCAAGTATAGCAACATTTATTTTTTGGTTCATTTTTTATCCTAAAAACTGTGAGACTTTAATAATATCTGAGAAAATTCCGAATGCCGTGTAATCAGCTCCGGCTCCTTTTCCCCTTATAACTAAAGGGTAGGGTGAATGATTCTTAGTAGAAATTGCAGCAATATTTTCAACACCCTTTAATCTGTAAAAAGGATGTTCTGCGGATACAGCTTGTATACCGACGGTTGCTTCACCCGATTCATACTTGGCAATGTACCTAAGCACTTTATTTTCATCTTTTGCTTTTCTTATTATGTCTATGTATTTGGCATCTTCAATTTTAAGCACTTCTAAAAAGTCCTCGATGGATTTTGACATTTCTCCTTTTTCGGAAACAAGGCTCTCAACTTTAACATCTTTCATCTCAAACTTGAAGCCTATTTCTCTAATTATGATCAGTAATTTTCTGGCAACATCAATTCCGTTAAGGTCATCTCGTGGATCCGGTTCAGTAAATCCTTTTTCCTTTGCATCACTAACGGATTCGCTAAAACTCTTTCCTTCGTTCAATGAATTGAAAATGTATCCAAGCGTTCCCGACAAAACTCCTTCAATCTTTGTTATCTCTTCGCCGCTCGTTACCAGATCTTGCAGAGTATT
>JAENZU010000616.1 GCA_016841125.1 Melioribacter sp.
CAATTAAGTTCAAATATTTTTATGATCCGAAAAATGAGATTGAATCGAGCATAATTCAAGGAACTATCCAGCAGACAATTATGACTCAAATACCAAAGGCGTTTCCCGTGATTATGCAGAGAAAGGCTGATCATTTTCTAGGCTCCGGCGAGGCTGACAATTTTCGCACCAAAATGGCGGATGTGATAGGCGAATATTTTGATGTACCAGCAGATTCGGTTTTAAATTTTGCTCTTACTCCTTCGGAGGATGAAATTCTAACTGATGATCAATCCGGTGAAGAGAATAATTTTTTTAAAGATTTAATTCAATTTGAAAGTGAGCAAATAGTTGGTGAGGAAATTCAAAGTCCCGGCGTAACCCGCACAGTTGGCGGCTGGGCTATGATGTTCCTTTTGTTTTCAATCACGGGCGCAGCAACTTCACTTTTTGAAGAAATTCAGGAAGGTTCGCTAAAAAGGCTTTTATGCATGCCGGTTAAAAGATCCCACATTTTATGGAGTAAATATATTTACTCAGTGCTTCTGGGAATTGTTCAACTGATGGCAATGTTCCTGTTTGCCTGGGCTGTTTTCAATGTTGATATATTTTCAAACTTTGGTAATCTATTTTTAGTTATAATTGCGTCATCCGCTGCCGCGGTTTCATTTGGAATGATAATTACTTCATTTGCAAAATCATTAAACCAGGCAAACGGAATTGCGACACTTTTAATTTTAGTAATTTCTGCAATTGGAGGAGCCTGGTTCCCGGTATTTCTTCTGCCCGATTGGATGCAGGTAATTTCAAAATTGACAATTACCTATTGGTCTGTTGAAGCATTCCTTCAAGTTTTATGGCGCCAAACTGATTTTTCGGGAATCGCAGTTCACGTGCTGATTTTATTTTCAATAGCTTTTATAGTTAACTTTTATTCAGTCATTAGGTTTAAATCGGGGAAAGTATTTTAATGAACATTATTGAAACTGATAACATCACTAAAATTTATTCATCATTGTCTAAATCGAAATCTGTTACTGCACTGAGAGATTTTTCGTTAACCGTTGAGTCAGGTTTAGTTTACGGTCTACTTGGACCAAACGGGGCGGGGAAAACCACGCTTGTAAAAATTTTACTCGGAATAACTTTCCCAACTTTGGGTAATGCCAAACTTTTCGGTGAAGATATTTCCAATTACAAATTAAGAAAAAAGGTGGGGTATCTTCCGGAAAATCATCGTTTCCCAAATTACCTCACGGGCGGAGAAGTACTGAGCTATTTCGCTAAACTTTCTTGTTACGACAGCCCTAATCTTGAAAGAAGAATTGACGAACTTCTTGAACTTGTTAAAATGACAAGATGGAAAAAAACGAAAGTTAAAAATTATTCAAAAGGAATGATGCAGAGAATCGGACTCGCTCAATCGATGATAAATGATCCTGAAATTATTTTTTTGGATGAACCCACCGATGGTGTTGATCCAATTGGTCGAAAAGAAATTCGGGATATACTGCTAGATATGAAAAACCAGGGCAAAACTATTTTTCTTAATAGCCATTTACTTTCCGAAGTCGAGTTGATAACTGACCGTGTAGCAATTCTAAATGAAGGTAAACTTATAAGAGAAGGCACAGTTGAAGACATCACAACACAAAAAGAGGAATTTAAGATTTCTGCCGATGGGCTAAGCTTGAGTATTTTTTCAGAAGAGGAAACCTCCAAATTTAAAGTACGCAAGATAGACGAAAATAAAATTAATGTAAGAGTTGAAAATCTGGAAGAATTGAACATGTTTATAGATCTTTTACGCAATCGCTCGGTAAAAATCAGATCGGTTGAGCCGCAAAAAAGTACTCTCGAAGAAATGTTTATTTCACTTATTCACGAATCAGAAAATAAGAAGTCATAAAATGAAAAATATCTGGAATATTACTTTATTTACCGTCAGGGAAGCTTTTTCAAAAAAATTGTTTCTAACTTTTTTAAGCGTTTCCACATTTGTAATTGTTGTAGCCGGTATTGTTTTTGCGTCTTTCGAAATTGAGCAGCTCGCCGGATTTGCAGATCTAAACGGAAAACCGCAAGGCGAATTGCTGGATAGGGTTGTTGGTGTATTCAGACTTTTAATTATCACACCCCTTTTTGGGGGAGGACTGTTTCTTTCCATCTTCTCGGTTTCCAGTTTCATCCCGAATATGCTTGAAAAAGGAAATATAGATTTGTTCCTCTCTAAGCCTATTACCCGTCAGCAAATAATTTGGGGTAAATTTTTAGGCGGATTGATTGTAGTGTTTATTAATATTGCATACGTTGTTATCGGATTTTGGATGCTGCTCGGTTTC
>JAENZU010000617.1 GCA_016841125.1 Melioribacter sp.
TTCTGAAGTTACCGCATCGGCACTGCGAAATTATACATACAGTAAATCGTTTTTCAAATTCAACAGATAGAAGAAAAATAAATATCTACTGACTGCGGATGTTGACATTAAAATCAAATTTAGATAAAATCATTTCAAAACTTAGTTGTTCTATTAACAAATCAATAAAGGAGAGGTTATATGAGTAAAACATTTCTACTATTATTTCTGGCAGTTTCATTAACCATAATTGCTCAGCCGAATAATTGGGATGTAATTTGGAAAATGGAACAGAAACCTTTTATGGATCCTCAGGTAGGTTCTGAATTAGCTATTGTTAAAGCCGGGTTCGATACTGATCAGGACGGTATGGGAGAGTTCCTTTGTGCCTGGACCGATCTGCCCAATAATTATCTTCTGATGTATGAAGCCACAGGCGATAACCAGTTTGAATTGGTATGGTATTTTGAATATCCTGTTAGTGCAAATACATTCGCCGGTATTGCCGTTGGAGATGCCGATAATAATGGTTTAGTTGATATTGTTACAACTATGCCGTCAATTGCTAACGCTGAGAATCCAAATCCTCAGAGACTTTGGAATTTCGAATGGAGCGGTGTAGTTGGTGAAAATAAATACGGGCTTTACAATGGTGATCAAATGTCGCCGACAAATTCATGGAATTTCGGCGTTGAAGATAATGTAGATTTTAGACCATACAGTTTACAGATAGAAGATATAGACAACGACGGTAAAAATGAACTAATAGCCGGAGTACGGCAAGGTACAAGAGGCAGAGAGGTTATTGTAGCCTCTGTCAGCGGCGAACTGTCGGGCTTCGGGTTTTGGGAAATTGAATATAATTTCGCTCAAAATTTCGGAGGCTCTCTTTACAGCGTTACTACCGGCGATCTTGACAGCGACGGCTTGAATGAAATATATGCACTCATCTGGAATTATTTCACAATGAGAATTTTTGAGTACGACGGGAGTGCAAATTACAATATCACTACGGAGCTTGATGAACTTTATCAGCCGCAGGGCATTGATTTTGGAGCAGTAGACGGTGTGCGCGTAACAGACGTTAACAGTGACGGCATCAATGAACTCTATATTGCCGGTACGGAACCTGTGAATCAGATATTTATTATTACCGGGATTTCTGATGTATCGCAGATAACCGCACAGGATGTTCAGCCGCTGCTTACAATTCCCGGAGTTAACGTTTCCAAACTTCGCGCAATGTATATTGCTGATCCCGACCATGATGGAAACTTGTCTATGATGATTGCCGGCGAAGGCAACGGGAAAATTTTTGATGTGGAATATAAAGGCTCCGGAGATCCCGCAGATTCAGCTAGCTGGGATGTGAATGTAATATTTGATGTATGGGAATACAGCGGTATTGATCCCGCTGCTACTCCTACATTGTCACCCAGGTTTTTCTACGGTTCGCCCGGTGGTGATATGGATGGTGACGGAAAAGACGAATATGTTTTTGTCAACTATAGTGCAGATTTTTCTATTTGGTCAGATGATGTTTATTTGTGGGTTATAGAAATTGATCAGACTGTTGGTGTCGATGAAGATTCGAACTTAAACCCGGATATTTTTACTCTTCAGCAGAATTATCCTAATCCGTTTAACCCGTCTACAACAATTAAATATCATATACCTGATAATGAGTTTGTAACTTTGAAGGTTTATGATGTATTAGGTAATGAGATAAGTACTTTAGTTAATGAAACAAAATCTGCCGGCAATTACGAAGTTAGTTTTAATGCGGAAAATTTATCCAGCGGAGTTTACTTTTATAAATTAACAGCAGGCAATTTATCTGAAATTAAAAAGATGATGCTTGTACGATAAAAAATACTAGTTGATTGATTAAAAGAAAATAAATAACTAGATTTCTATTTCACAATACCCTCAGCTTTTGTTTTGTATGCCCTCACAAAGCAAAAGTAATCTTTATCAAAGCCCTGATTGCCGTCGGGGCTTTGTTTTTATAAACAATACCTCTTAATTAAATTTATCGCTAACGGATTAATTTTATATATAAGCAAAAACTTAGTGCGGTTTATTATAAAATTCATTATTTAAACTTTAATTTTGTAAATTAAGATTATAACATGGTTAAAGGAATTATTTCCGAATGAAAAGTATAGCTGACAATAATGGGCACTCTAACCTTGAACCGATCATAAGTAAAAAAAATGTTATACTTCTATTTACTGCTATTACACTTCTAATTATTATTGGCGCATTTATTTTTTATCGCAATGGAGTTAGGAAATTTTATGATGATAAACTAAATTAAATAATTGCGATTTAGGCTT
>JAENZU010000618.1 GCA_016841125.1 Melioribacter sp.
AAAATTTGTCCTTCCTGCAGTTTTTTTTGCGGTCTATCGGAAGATGATAATTTTTGTTCGGTATGCGGGGCAGAACTGCTTACATCCTGCAAAAATTGCGGTAAGGAAATTGTTAATCCTTACGCAAACTATTGTAAATTTTGCGGCGGTCCCTTAACCACAAAAAACTCAAAGCTGGAAGAGTTTTAGAGGTGTAAAAAATAATAAACCCAAATTTGTCATTAGAAAATCAGCAAATCTTGCTAAAAAATTGCCCCGTAATAATTTTCGAGTGTCTTCTCTAATCAAAATATGTAAGATGTTCTTATCCCCCCAAAAAACATTTTTTTAGTTGTAGAATTTATTGATTAAAAACAAATTATAGTTCCCTCAATAAAATATATAAACCGTTAAAACGGTTATTTTTTTTTATTTTTTTATTAACCCACGACTTAAGTCGTGGGTTAATAACAACTTAAGAAGCACTGCAACCGTTTTTCCCGAAGGGATGCCTTCGGCAAACGGTTTTAATTTCTTCTACAAATTCGAGATGTTCACTTTTGGGGAACGGACTCAAATTAACTATTTATTTCCCAATAATGACAGCAAGAAAATTCTCCCTAATGACAAATCAGGGATAAATTTTAGAATAATGAAGATGCGGAGAAAGATTAACTTTACTCCGCATTTTTTTTAAATCTATACCGTTTGCTTTTGGTAGAGTTTCTGTAACTCTCTTTTCTCTCTATTTTTCCAAGAACCTTTGTGGTATGCGTATCCCGCAATCAGCGGCATTGCCAAAGTTGCTTCGGCGTAAACCATTTGTTCGTAAGTTTGAGATACTTTTCCCCATGAAGAAGCTTCTTTTAGAGTAGAACTTGAAAGTGCACCATCCCTAACATCAGCAACGGTAATTTGAATTGCGTACTTATGCATTGGTGCCTCATCGGTAAGAATATCAGCAGCAACAACAATATCTTGCGTGAAGTTTTTCGGAACTCCGCCGCCGATCATGAATATACCGGTTTCTTTATACTGCAATTTAACTTGAGTCAATTCAAGAAAATCTTTCCCGGAATCGAATGAAACATGTTTATTGGGATTTTTATGCTGGTGCATCACAATTCCGAATCCGGCTGAACAATCAGAAAATGCAGGTACGAAAATAGGGACATTATGTTTATATGCAGCATACACAACACTGTCGTCAACTTTGGGACCTCCATTTTTATCAAGATATTTTCCGAATTCGTAAAGTAGCTCGCGGGATGAATATGGGCGAGGATCCAATGAATTAAAAATTTCGGCAGTTGTATCATCGCAAATTCTCAACTCATCTTCATCAATAAATGTATCATAAATTCTATCGATATGTAGGTCGCGCATTGTATTATCGTCAACATAAGGTGAGCCGATGTAATGTTTGAATCCAAGCGCTTCAAAGAAATCCTGATCAACCATTATTGCGCCGGTCGATACTATTGCGTCGATCATATTGTTTGAAATCAAATCATATACAACTTTTTTTAAGCCTGCACTAAAAAGGCTTCCCGCTAAAGTTAAAATAATTGCACATTCTTTATCCTGCTGCATCATATCGAAAATCTGCGATGCTCTGTTTAGATCGCGGGCTGTAAAAGCCATGCTTTCCATAGAATCTACAAGTTGAACTACATTATGCTCTTTAATATCTATGTGCTTGATTACATCTTTTAAATAATCTTTTTTATTTGGCATGTATACTCCTCTATAATTTATAATAATTTCTTTTTCTCTAGTAGGATTATTATACAAAAAATTCCGTTTAAATTTTAATCTAAATATTAAACTTTTATTTGATTAGATATATGTCCAAAAATAATTTATAATTTCATAAATATGAAAATTTTAGAATAGGTAGTTTTAAAACTATAAGATAATTTAGATTTTACTTCTTCTGATGAGGGGAGAAGATATGTAATGAGGGAATTTATTTTGAACCCTTTCAATAAAATGGGAAAGACCGCATAATGACAATTTTAAAGAATCAGCCCGCATAATTGTTACACGGGCTATTCAACTAAATATTAGTGGTGATGTCCGCCTTCACCATGAACATGACCATGTTCAATTTCTTCGGCACTGGCATCTCTTACTTTCATAACTTCAACTTCAAAATTAAGAGTTTCACCGGCGAGAGGATGATTTGTATCAACAACAACTTCCTCATCTTTCACATCAACTACAGTTATTAAAACCGGACCATTTTCGGAATTCATTTGGAATTGCTGACCCGGCTGAATTTCTTGAATTTCACCGAATGCAGTACGTGGTATCGGCTGTACGCCGTCTTCACG
>JAENZU010000619.1 GCA_016841125.1 Melioribacter sp.
CGGCAAATAATTTTACTATTTCGACAATATCGTCACGCAGAAATGCTTCACCTCCGGTGATGCTTAAAAAATTTATCTTTTCAATTGATTGAGAAATAGATTTTAATTCATCAAAGCTTAAATTATTTTCCGACAGATGTTCTGCTTTCCACTTTTCGTTATACCAGCAATGGCTGCATTTCATCCAGCATTTATCGGTTACAAAAAGAATTAAATATTGCGGGGTTTTAAATCGACGGGCAATATTTTTATTGATAAATTTATACACTTGATTTTATACTCTCACTTATGAACTGCCGGTAGTAGTCTTCTGCTGTAATCGGTGTGACGCTGTCGAATGATAACATATATTTGAACAGTTCGAAGTTCATTAAATATCTGGCTTCACGATCCTGAATATATAATCTCTGAATAAATTTTTGTCTGCTTTTTTCTTTTCCACTATTCGAATAACTGCAGAACTCATAGGAGTGAAATAGGTAAACAATAGGTTTTGTTGTGCCTTTCGCTTCGGCAAGCAGAATGCGGAAAAAACGTTTCATTGCCTCGAGTTTCAATAGGTAAAGTGTCCCGGAAATAAAAGGGATTACAATACTCGATAACGGAACCACAACAATTTCTGAATTCCCTTTTCGGTAGGGGGAATTTAAATTGGCTCTGTATGGCTTGCGCGGTGCAATTATCCAGCCGGCATAACTTCCGCCGGAATTGAAAAAATCCATTCTTTGAGAACACACGGAATAATCAGAATGAAATCCAAATTCGGATAAGATTTTGTGCGTACTAGCCGAAGTGGTCATCCTTGGTCCTCTAAAAGAAAGGGGATTATTTCCTAAAATATTTTTATGTGTATTTACAGCGGCTGAAATCTTTTTTTGAATTTCTTTTGCATCCATTTTTCTAAAGTTTTCGTCAGGGGTATGAGCAAAACCATGGTTTGCAATCTCATGAAAAGTATTGTTGAAATTTAAAATTTCTTCTTTAAATGTTTCGAGAGCTTTAGTTGTTGAAAAAATTGTAATCGGTAAATTTATTTTTTGGAGATCATTATTGAGTCTATTTAAAATATAGGACTGATCATTTATATCATGATCATCGGCGATTTCCAAATCCATCGTAATAATTAAAGGGACTCTATTTTTATTCATAGGTATAGATGTGTTCTAACTTAACTATTAATATATTTCTTCCTCCACCTTAGGGATCTCGGAATTTTTATATGAGTTTCCTAAAACCTCTTTTGGGATTTTTTTCATTTTAAATGAAGAAATAATAATTTTAAAAATCACAACGGGCGCTGCAATAAAATTTCTGTACCACATTCTTTTAGGTTCGAGAAGCAATCTAAACAGCCACTCCAATCTTAATTTTCTAATATATATTGGGGCTCTTGGTTTTAGACCGGAAATGAAATCAAATAAACCGCCTACATTCCAAATCACCGAAGTACTTAATTCGTCTTTATATTTAATGGCAAAGTCTTCCTGTTGAAGAAAATCCCTGCCGATGATCAACAATTGCGCTCTGCTGTTTTTTATCATTTCAACAATTCTTTTTTCTTCAGGTTCATTGAAGAATCCATGATGATAACCTGCAATATTAATCCCGGGATATGAATTCAAAATATTAGTTACAGTTTGTTCTATCACGTTAGGTTCAGATCCAAGCAAGAAAATCCTAACGCTATTTTTTCTGCAGCGGTCCATCACAAGCGGGAAAAGATCGGTTCCATTTAAATCCGGTAGAAAACCGAATCCAGATAAATATGCGGCAACTTTAAAACCGATTCCATCAAAGATAAGCGTGCAGTTTTTACAAATTTCATTTTTGAGCACCTCACTTTTTTCAAGCCGAAAATAATTGTAAACATTGATATGACTTACAATCAATGGTTCTGCCGAATTTGAATTTAATATATTCTGGATAATCCAATCAGCAGTTCCTTCAAAAGTGCCCGTATGAAGATCAATCGATTCTAAAATTGATACCACATCTAATTGCTTTTCCATATTTGTCCCGTTTATTTGAAATATAATAGCACAATATTAAATTCGAAATTCTATTTATTCAGATATTTTTGGCTCTGCTAATGTTTGAAATAACTTGATATATTTTTTCTCTTCGTGCTGCCAGGCTAATTCCTCGGTGATTCTCTTATAACCAAGTTCTCCCATTCGTTTTCTTAACTCCGGATTATCGAGAAGATAGATAATCTTTTCAGCAAAATCTGTTTCATTATTATTCTCTGCATAAAGAGAAGCTTCACCTGCTGAATATTTTCCTTCTTTAAGATCAAACTGAACTACCG
>JAENZU010000620.1 GCA_016841125.1 Melioribacter sp.
GATCGACATAATTCTTGGATGAATTAAGCCAAGAGAAGTTAGATTTCATCCCGGTTTTCATAATTTTGAGCCAGGTTTTCTGATCTTTCTTAAAGAGATCAACAGCGGTTTTAACCTCTGCAACCATTGCCTTTGCATCATATTCTTTAAATACAAATCCGTTACCGGAACCATCACTGGGTTTATAATTTTGCACCGTATCTGCGAGACCTCCGGTTTCTCTTACAATCGGAACAGTTCCATACATTAAGCTGTACATCTGATTTAAACCGCACGGTTCAAATTTAGAAGGCATTAAAAACATATCTGAGCCGGCTTCTATCAAGTGGGCAAGTTCTTCATCAAAACCGAGGTAGCAGCTGAATTTATTTGAATATTTTGCAAGTGATTCTTCAAAAAATTTGTGATATTTCTTATCTCCCGTACCAAGCAGAATTAAATGTATATCTAATTTCATCAAATCCTTGAAAGCCTTCTTCACTAAATCGAATCCTTTACCGTCATACAAACGGGAAATCATACCAATGTAAGGGACATCTTCTTTGAACTCAATACCAAATTTCTCAGCCAGTGCTTTTTTGTTTTCAATCTTTTTATCTAAAGTCTTAATTGTATATTTTTTCTCAATGTGTTTATCTTTTTCAGGATTCCAAATTTTTTCGTCTATTCCGTTTATTATACCGTAGATATCTTTTTTGCGTTTTGAAAGAGCACTTTTTAGACCTACACTATATTCTTCAATTGAGCAGATTTCTTCGGCATATTTTTCGCTCACTGTATTTATTACATCTGCGTGAAGAAGTGCGGCTTTCATATAGTTAACTTTGCCGTTGTGAAGAATTCCTTTATCGGAATTTAATTTTTCCGGTAAACCTGTCTTTGCAAATGAAGATTTAGGAAATACTCCTTGAAACGACAAATTGTGAATTGTGAATAATGTCTTTACATTTTTAAATATTTCAATATCCTGGAATTCTGTTTTAAGGTAAGTAGGAATTAATCCGCACTGCCAATCATTGCAGTGAATGATATCCGGTACCCAACCCAATTTTTGTACGAGTTCAAAAACAGAGCGGGCTAATAATATGAAACGCTCATCATTATCTGAAAAATCTTTTCCGGTTAGCGGGTCTTCGTAGAGACTGTGTCGTGATCCGAAATATTCCTGATTGTCTAAAAAGTATAGCTGAACTCTTGCTTTGGGTCCAACTAAAAATGAAGATCTCAGCGAAAAAATTACTTCCTTATTTCCAATTTGAGTTGTCAGATCTTTTAATCTTACAACTTCATGGATTTTATATTTGCGTTCATCAATAGCTCCGTATTTAGGAACAACAATACGCACCTGATGACCTAACTCTTGCAACTTTTGCGGAAGTGCTGATGAAACGTCGGCTAAACCGCCGGTTTTAATGAAAGGAACAACTTCAGAAGTAACAAATAGGATTTTTAACTTTTTTGATGGAGGCATGTTTGTAAGTCCTAATTTTTTAAAGTACTAATTTACAAAAATATTGACTTATTGACAAAAATTTCTGAATATTAGAAATTTGTTGTTCTATTATTATTTCCCGCTCAGAAATACAAAAAAAATAATCCGAATAGATGATAAAAATTTTAAAGAACCCTGCTCAAATTATCACCGTGGATACAGATGGTGAAAATGTAAAACGAGGCTCAAAACTCAACGAGCTCGATGTGTTGTCGGAAATTTCAATTGTGATTGAAGACGAAATAATTAAAGATTTCATTTCAAATTCAGCAGTCGAAAAAATTTCTGCTGATCAAATAATAGATTTAAAAAATAAAATTGTTCTGCCAGGCTTAGTGGAATGCCACACTCACACTGCCTTTGCCGGTTCCCGCGCCGGTGAATTTAGAGAACGTTTGGCAGGTTCAAGCTATGAAGAAATTACCAAAAAAGGCGGGGGCATAAATTCGACTGTTCAAGCCGTAAGAAAATCTTCCTTTGATGAACTAATCGCTTTAATCAAACCTAGAATAAATTATTTTATTGCTCAGGGCATTACCACGCTGGAAATTAAGAGTGGCTATGGTTTAAGTTTCTATGATGAAATTAAGCTTCTGCAGGTGATCTATTCTCTCAATGAGATTTTCGAAATCGACATAGTTCCGACTTTTTTGGGGGCACATACTTTTCCGCGCGAATATAAAAATGACCACTCAAAATATATGGACATAATTTTAAACGAAATGCTGCCATATATTACCGAAAAGAATTTGGCTGAATTTTGTGATGTGTTCTGCGAATCGACCGCTTTCAGTGCGGAACAAACAGACCAAAT
>JAENZU010000621.1 GCA_016841125.1 Melioribacter sp.
AATTCATATTGGGGCTCATCCGGAGCGGATTGATAAATTTTCAACAAAAGTGAATGATCTGCTTGGACAGCTAAAAATTAGGGGTTATAGTTTCCAGTTAGTAAACGAACTGCTCTAAGTCATATTGACGTAATCCAAGCCATTTGCTGCAAATTCATTATTGTCTCTGTCATATGGGCGGTATCTCCGCCATATCTGCAACCCATCCGCAAAAACTCAAAATTCTCTTAACTCATTATAATATAACAACTTAAGAAAATCTTTCTCTTTTGGCACGCAGATTGGAACAATTAGGTTAAAAACCAAAGGAGAAAAAAATGACACTTTTAAGATTTGAACCAATGAGAGAATTTGACACAATTCATGATCAAATTCAAAACTATATTAGCAATTTTACAAATTTAAAGATGACAGATGACTTCAATCCAAACATGGATATTTGGGAAGAAGAGGGAAATATTAACATCGTTGCAGAATTGCCCGGCGTTAAAAAAGAAGACATAAAATTGACGATCGAAGATAACATCATCACACTTGAAGGTGAGAAAAAAAGATTTGATCAATTTGACGAAAAGAATTTTTTGAGAAAAGAAAGAGTCTGCGGAAAATTCAAGAGAAAATTTACATTGCCCGAAAGTATAGATAACCAAAAAGTTAATGCCGAATTTAAGGATGGAGTACTTTCAATTGCACTTGGTAAACTAGAAGCACCGGCAAAAATTGAAAAAGAAATAAGTGTTAAATAAAGTTTATAAAAATAAAGGAGTTATAAAATGAACGAAGCAAAAGCAATAGTAAATGTAGAAAAGAGAACCTGGGATGAGGCTTTGGAAAATGAATCGTGGGTTGCACCTTTAGTAGATATTTATGAAACCAAAGATGATTTTTATCTGAACGCATATATGCCCGGCGTCAATAAAGATGATATTAAAATTAAAATGGAAGAAGAAAATCTCGTAATAATGGGAAGAATTAATTTCGAGAATGTAAACAGTCGCAAATATGTACTTCGTGAAAGCGACAGCAGCAACTTCTACAGAAAATTTAGAATTTCGGATAGTGTTGATTATGAAAATATTGAAGCAAATATGGAAAACGGAATACTATCGATCAAACTTCCGAAACATGAAAGAGTAAAACCAAGAAACATTGAGATTAAATAAATTAAGCAACAAATTAAATGGAGGTGGAACTATGACACTCGTAAAATGGAATCCGACTCGTGAATTGCTCAATGCTGAGCGCGAATTCTCAAAGATGTTCGATAACTTTACAAACAGATTTGGGTTGACCAAAAGCGATAGTGATGAAGAGTTCGAAAATGCTGTGTGGATGCCTCTAACCGACATCTCGGAATCTGACGATCACTACGAATTAAATGTTGATCTTCCGGGGATAGCTAAAGAAGATGTGAAAATATCTTACAGCAATAACCAGCTAACTATCAGTGGTGAGAGAAAACAGGAAAAAGAATCGAAAGGTTCTAAGTATCACCGTATTGAAAGATCATTCGGGAAATACTACAGATCATTCACACTTCCCGAAAAAATTAAGGATGCTCAAATAGATGCTTCATTCAAAGATGGTCAATTGAGAATAATTGTTCCCAAAGCAGATGAAGTAAAACCCAAACAAATCGATATAAAGGTAAAATAGGTTAGGATTCGATGAAATGAAAAAGGCAGGCTAAGCAGTCTGCCTTTTTTAATTTAAAAAGTCAGTTGAATCTTGAAAAGTTTTAAACGGTTAAAACCGTTAATATTTCATAATTTACTTTTCCATTAACCCACGACTTAAGTCGAGGGTTAACGACTTAGAGAAAAGTTTAACCGTTTTAACGGTTTTAATTCTTTTTCACATCAGCAAGCGGAACCGCAGTTCCTCTCATCGAATGAACTTTATTTTTAACGGGAAGCACTACTTCTTTTTTAACATATTCTTCGAGCTCGTCTCTAAACCTTTCAATCATGAATTTTACAGGCCAAGCGGCTGCATCCCCCAAAGCACAAATTGTGTTACCTTCAATATTTTTAGCAACATCAACAAGAACATCCAAATCATTTGATGTACCATTACCGTCAATAATACGATTTAATGTTTTTAACATCCAGCCGGTACCCTCACGGCAGGGAGTACACTGTCCGCAGCTTTCATGATAATAAAATTTAGTAATACGGGCGAGAACTTTTATCAAATCTGTATCTTCATCCATCACCATTACACCGGCGGTACCAATTGCAGAGCCGGCTTCTTTCAGTGATTCTGCATCCATTCTAATTCCTTCAAGCTGAT
>JAENZU010000007.1 GCA_016841125.1 Melioribacter sp.
ATCAGATCTTTTGGTATTTCTTCGTTTTCGTCAATTTTAGCAGCAATAGGTTTAATTTCATTATTCGCAAAATCGCGAACCATATCGCGAAGCATAATTTGTTCTTCGGTAAATTTAAATTCGAACATGATTTTGAATACCTTATATGATTATTTGATTGGAACGCTGACTTTATCGCCAATGTAGTTTACAATATATTCTCCGCCGTCAACCGAAAGAACGTTGCCTGAAATCCAATCCGCTGCATCCGAACATAAGAGTGAAATTACTTTTGCAACATCTTCTGGAGTAGTTAGTCTGCCGCCGGGGTTTTTCATTTTGGCTGCTTTAAGCATTTTATCAGCACCCGGAATTTTCTGAAGTGCCGGAGTGTCTGTAACACCCGCCATAATTGCATTTGCAGTGATGTTCATTACACCTAATTCAACAGCAAGCTGACGAATATGAACTTCCAGCGAAGCTTTTGCTGCGGAAACAGCACCATAGCTTGGAATTACTGTGTGTGAACCCGCGCTTGTTAATGCAAAAATTCTTCCGCCGTGCATAAACATGTTTCTTTGGATTAAACCCTGCACCCAATAAACCAGTGAATGAGCCATTACATCCAGCGTCATCACCATTTGAGCTTGTGAGATTGAGTCATTCGGATTTTTTGTTATGTAAGGTTTCAAGGCACCAAATGCCAATGAGTGAATAAGCACGTGAATATCCGGCTGATCTTTAGTAGCAAAGCGCTCCTGAATTTCATCAAGAGTATCGTTTCGCTTTATCGCGTCAGCGGCATTTATATTATAAAATACAGCCTGTTGACCTGTTTTTTCTATCTTTTTAATTATCTGCTGAACTTTGGGCATATTTACCTGGCGGTCTAGGTGAACGCCGAAAATGCTGTAACCATTTTTCGCAAGTTCTAAAGCTGCTGCTCCGCCGAATCCGCTTGAGGCGCCTAAAATTAAAGCCCATTTCTTTTGCATGTTGTTCCTTTTCATTTAATTAAAATAAAATCGGCAAAATTTAAGAAATACATTCTGCTAAATCAAATCTAGATTAAAACTCTTTCAAATCAATGTAAAAGGTATTTGTAAGATTCTTCGCCTAATTCTGATTTTAGATTCTCTAATAAATCATCGCTTAGAGTCACTTTATGATTTGTATAAAATTCCCTAATTGTACTATTGGTTTTAATACTTACTGCAAGCGGGATTGAGCCATCGTGCGACATTATTATTTCTTTGAGTTTGTCAATATGCTTTTCATTGTGAATATCTTCGTCCAAATTAATTGCCAAACGTTTTGCCAGCTTTTTATAGGCACCTTCAAGCGGCATTGTCTCTTCAACCTGCAGTTTTACTGCGTCTCCGCTGCTTTCTAATTTACCTTTTACCAGCACGGTACTTTCCTCTTTTATCATTTCTCCGAACTCGGCATAAGTTTTAGAAAACATTAAACACTCACATGAACCTGAAAAATCATCAATCTTAAAAAATGCCATCTGCCGGTTCGATCTATCGATCTTTGTTCTAAGTCCCGTGATAACACCGCACGCAACAACTGTTTGATCTTCTTTATATGTTTCCGGTTCACCAAGATGAACGTTAGCAAATGACCTATATTCAATATCAAATTTTCTCAGAGGATGGTCCGACAAATAAAAGCCGAGAACTTCTCTTTCGCGGGCAAGAATTTCTTTGTTGCTCCAGGGTTCAACATCGGGAAGCTCGGGTTCAACTATTTCCATAGTCTCTTCCATATTCCCGAATAAACTATTAGCCTGAAACTCTTTGGAATCCTGAACCTTTCCGCCGAAATCCAGCGCATGTTCTACTGCTGCAAGATTATGTGCACGCGTACCTTTTACTGAATCAAAAGCACCGGCTAAAACCAAACCTTCAACAGCACGCTTATTTACAATATGAGTATCAACTTCTGAGCAAAAATCATATATGCTTGTAAAATCCCTGTCTAATTCTCTGCGGGCACGGGAAATTTCTTCAACCGCATTCTTTCCGACATTTTTAATTGCGGACATCCCGAAAACTATTTTTCCTTCTTCTACATTAAATTTTACCGTCGGTTTGTTTATAGCAGGACTTAGCACCTTAACCCCCAAGCGGCGGCAGTCATCCAAAAGAGTTGTAACTTTATTCGAGTTGCCGAATTCATTGGTGAGGTTTGCTGCTAAAAATTCCGGCAGGTAATGAGCCTTTAAATATGCGGTTTGATAAGCAACTATACTGTAGGCAACCGCGTGACTTTTATTAAAACCGTAGTTCGCAAATTTATCGATCACATAAAAAATATCTTCAGCAGCTTTTTTAGGTATGCCATTATTAACTGCACCTTCTGTAAATTTTTTCTTCTGTTCCTTCATGGCCTCAAGATCTTTTTTACCCATCGCTCTTCTGAGCAAGTCGGCTTCAGCAAGACTCATACCGGCAATTTTATTTGCAATTTGAATTACCTGTTCCTGATAAACAATAATGCCGTAAGTTTCTTTTAGAATAGATTCCAGTAACGGGTGCTGATACTCGATTGCCATTCTGCCATGTTTACGGGCAATAAAATCATCAATAAAATCCATTGGACCGGGACGGTATAAAGCATTCATTGCCGCAAGATCCAATATCGAAGTCGGTTTCAATTTTTTAAGGTACTCACGCATCGGGGCAGATTCAAACTGAAATACCGCAGTGGTCTGACCCTTCCAAAATAATTGATATGTTTTTTTATCATCCAGCGGAATATTTTCAATATCGACTTCAACATTTCTATTCTGTCTAATCAGTTCAATTGTATCGCGAATAATTGTGAGGGTGCGCAAACCGAGGAAATCCATTTTCAGCAGACCGGCATTGTCCAATTCTTTCATATTGAATTGTGTAACAATATCCCCATCCTGACCTGCTCTGGCGAGAGGGACAAAATCACTAACTTCTCCCGGGGCAATAACCACACCAGCCGCATGCTTGGATGCGTTGCGGTTCATGCCTTCTAAAATTCGAGAGTATTTAATCAACTCTAATATTTTTGGATCGTCTGATTTTTTTACCCATTTTAATTCGGGCACTTCGTTAAGAGCCTGGTCTAGCGTATATACCCTGCCGAATTTTGACGGGATCCATTTTGTAATCTCATTAACAGTAGCAATCGGAATTTTTAATACACGTGCAACATCACGCAAAACCGCTTTTGATGACAGCCGGTTAAAAGTGATAATCTGGCAAACCGAAGATTCACCGTACTTGTTTTTAGTATATTCAATAATGTCGCCGCGCTGATCGTCCGCAAAATCAACGTCGATATCGGGCATCGATTTACGCGCGGGATTTAGAAACCTTTCGAACAGTAAACCATATTCCAGCGGGTCAACGTTTGTAATGCCGAGTGAGTAGGCAACAAGACTTCCTGCAGCGGAACCTCTTCCCGGTCCAACCGGAATTCCCTGCTTCTTTGCAGCGTTAATAAAATCCTGCACAATTAAAAAATAACCCGAGTACCCCATTTTTTTTATTACATCTAACTCGTAATTGAACCTGTCTTCAATATCCCGGTTTATCTTTTTGAATTTTCTTTCCAACCCTTCTCGCGATAGTATCTCAAAGTATTCATCTAAATTTTTTGCCGTCGAGTTTTGTGGAATCGGAAAATCGGGGTAATGAAAACCTTCAAAATTTAAATCGAGGTTTATTTTTTCTTCTATCTCAAGAGTGTTCTCAATCGCACCTTTATAGTTTTTGAAAAGGGCTTTCATTTCTTCGGTTGATTTGAAATAAACCTGATCGGTATTGTAACGGAGATTGGTATGATCAGCCGTTCCGGTTTTATCTCCCAACAACAAAAGTATATTGTGAGCGATAGAGTGATCTTGATCTATATAATGAATGTCGTTAGTTGCCAATAATTTTATGCCGAGTTCTTTGGATAACTTCGGCATGCCTTTTAATATCGGGGATTCAATTTCCAGATCATGATCTTGTATCTCTAAATAAAAATCTTCCCCGAACAATTCCTTAAAAATTAGTGCGGTATCTCTGGCTTTAGTATAATTGTCATTTATCAACGGAGCTGATATTGGACCGGCGGGGCATGCGGAAGTACAGATCAGCCCTTCCGATCTTTCCCTCAAAACATCAAGATCAATTCTTGGTTTATAATAGAAACCTTCGGTATGACCAATAGTTGCAAGCTTAATTAAATTTTTATAACCTGTTTTATTTTTAGCAAGCAGAACCAAGTGATTATAATGTTTGGAACGGGACCTCCCTACATTCGCCTCTCCCCTATCGGTACGCTTGCCATCCATCACAATGTAAGCTTCCATCCCGATTATCGGTTTGACGCCCGCCTTTGTTGCTTTTTTATAAAACTCCGATGCACCATACATCACACCGTGATCGGTAAGTGCAATAGCATGCATATCGTTTTTTACAGTTGTATCAATCAGACCATCAATAGTGCAGGCAGCATCCTGTAAACTGTAATGCGAATGATTATGAAGATGAACAAAATCGCCCATAAATCTATTTACCTAAAACTTTAAGTGAAAAGAAAATTTAATTATGTTATTTAACACCGGTATGACCAAAACCGCCGCTGCCTCTGTTGCTTTCGTTTAATTCATCGCTTTCAATAAGCTCGGCTTTGAAAATTTTACCGACCACCAATTGAGCTATTCTTTCTCCCCGGTTAATTGTAAAATCTTGTATGCCGAAATTGAATAGAATGATCTTTACTTCACCTCTGTAATCGGCATCAATAGTACCGGGCGAATTCATAATTCCAATTCCGTGCTTGGCAGCTAAACCGCTTCTGGGGCGCACTTGAATTTCGTAACCTTTCGGAATTTCAAATATCAAATTTGTGGGAATCATTTTGAACTCGCCGGCTTTTAGCACTACCGGTAAATCTAAAGCAGCTCTTACATCCATCCCAGAACTATCTTCGGTTGAATATGACGGAAGCGAGATATCCGAAAATTTTTCGGATATACGTTTTACTTTTATTTCAAACATTTATTAGTGATTTCAACTTTTCTTTAAAAATAATTTAACTGTCGACGCAACTTCGGAAAACTTAATTACTCTGAATAGAAACAGTGAGAAGATGAATCCGAATAGAAGCAATATTTTGTAAGGGATATTCAACAAATTTTCGAATTGAAGATGGTAATAAATTACCCCAACAAAAAATATCAACAATAGAATGGTGAATACTTTTCCATATTCATAATTAATTTTATAAAATTTTTGAGAAACTAAAAATAAACCGGCAGCCATCACTAAATAACTGACCAAAGTTGCAATTGCCGCTCCTATTAAACCGTAAACCGGAATAAGTAACAAGTTAACTATAATATTAGCCGCGGCGCCTGCACCGGTTACATAGGGAAAATATTTTGTCTTTTCTTCAATATATAAACCAGCCGTAAAGTTTATATACATTCCATAAAAAAGATAGCCTAAAAGTACAACGGGCACAATCACGAGTCCGTCCCAGAAATCTTTGCCTATAATAAATTTACCGGGCAGAATTTCAATTTTAGCCAAATCAGAAATGAAGAGTGTTAGCGTGAGCCAGATTACAGCCATTATGATTGTGGTGAATGTTAGAACCTTTGCGAACATCTCCTTCGAATTTTTTTCTTTTGCATTAGTCAGAAAAAAAGGCTGCCAGGCATACTGAAACATCGAAACGAAGAGCATCATAAAAATACCCAGTTTATAGTTTGCGCGGTAAACTCCAACCGTTGCATCATCGGTAAGTTCCCTTAAAATGGGGACATCGATCATCTGCACCATCATTGCCGCAATGCTGGCGGGCAAATATGGAATTCCGAATTTCACCATTTTTTTGAGTGTCTCTTTGGAAATTCTGATTTTGAGTTTTGCGAAAATTTCAGGCGAGAGTGCGATAATAGAAAATGCGGAAGCAACTAAATTACTGAGAAATATTCCTTCAATACCATAATCATAATATTTAATAAGAATAATATTCAGCGATAAATTGATAAAGATATTAATCATTTTTATTACGGCAAACTTTACAGCCCTTCTTCTCAGCCGCAAATCAGCAAATGGAATTAGCGCCAAAGTATCGAAGAATAATATAAATGTGAGATAATAAATTAAATATGAATAGTCGGAAGTAATATTTATAGCACTAACTATTTGAGGTTTGAATATCAGAAAAAGAATTGTTGCAATTGTTGAAGTTGAAAAAACGAAAATAAACGGAGTTGAAAATGCATCTTCTTTGTCTTCACTATTCTGCGCCAATGAAGAGTATTTCATAAACGCCGCATCCATTCCGCAGATATAGACAATATTTAAAAATGCCAAAAAACTGTAAACGTAGAAAGCAATTCCATATTCTGTTTTTGTAAAAACATTTGTATAAAATGGAACAAGTAAAAAGTTGAGAAACCTCCCCACAATATTACTAATCCCATAAATGGCAGTGTCTTTAGTAAGTTCTTTTAGCTTTTCTTTCATTCAGTTGAATTGAAATTATTGATTCCAAAATAGCATTTTGGAAATTAAAATTGAGAAGAAAATAAAAGTTATTTTTTGTGAAAGAAAGGCGCCAATGCATCAATATAAATTTTCGGCGGTTTGGCGGGTCGTTTAGTGTCTCCTTTAATAAACATATGAGTAGTAAATCCCTCGCAGATCAAATCCTTTGTATCTGCATTTTTCACAATATATTCGATATGGACTTTAGCCGAATAAAGCTCACGAACGGTTGCTTCAACTTCGAGCAAATCATCATAAACCGCTGGTTTTTTGTATTTGAGTCCCGCCTCAATTAGAGGTAATTGATAACCGGTTTTTTCGAGTGTACTGTATGGAAGTCCGCGCTCTCTTAATAGTTCGGTTCTTCCAACTTCAAAATATTCGAGATACTTCCCGTTATAAACAAATTGCATTTTATCGGTATCTGCATACCTAACACGAATTACAGTTTTATTGCTTACCATTCCAATCCAAAATTACTCAGAATACACACCCATGCTTCCAAACTTTTTCAGTCTGTTTTGAACTAATTTTTCCGGTTTTAATTTTAATAGTGCGACTAACTCAGACATTAAAATTTTCTTTAACCCGGTTGCAATTTGCATGTGGTCTTTATGCGCACCGCCTAGTGGCTCAGGCACAATTCGATCAATAATTTTTTGCTCAAGTAAATCCTCTGCAGTCAGTTTTAAAGCTTCAGCGGCTTGCTCTTTATAGTCCCAGCTTCGCCATAAAATACTAGAGCAGGATTCGGGACTAATTACCGAATACCAAGTATTCTGCAGCATCAATATTCGATCTCCGACACCAATTCCAAGTGCACCACCGCTTGCCCCTTCACCAATAATCACAACGATAATGGGCACTTTGAGCCGGCTCATTTCCAATAAATTTCTAGCGATAGCTTCCGCCTGACCATTCTCCTCGGCTTCTATTCCCGGAAAGGCGCCGGGCGTATCTAAAAGTGTGATAACCGGTTTATTAAATTTTTCGGCAAGTTTCATTAATCGAAGCGCTTTACGATACCCTTCAGGATTCGGCATTCCGAAATTTCTATAGAGATTCGATTTTGTATCCCGCCCTTTTTGGTGACCAATAATCATAACGGTCTGATCATCCATTTTTGCAAATCCGCCTACAATTGCTTTATCATCTTTGTAGTACCTGTCGCCGTGCAGTTCTATGAAATCGTCGGTCATCAAATAGATATAATCCAATGTATAAGGTCTTTCAGGGTGGCGTGCAAGCTGAACTCTCTGCCACCGAGTCAAGTTACCGTAAACTGCTTTTTTCAGATGAATAACTTTTTCTTCGAGACTTTTTACTTCTTCTGCAATATCAAGAGTATCCTGATATTTTCTCATCTCCTCTAATTTACTCTCGAGGTCGAAAATTGGTTTCTCAAAATCGAGCACATTCTTTGTCATTTGACCTCCGAATTAAAAATCATTTTAGTCAGCGATTTTCCTAATATTTCAAAATCGAGCCAGATACTTTGATTTCTTGCATAAAATATATTCAATTTTTCCACTTCCTTTTTATCCTTCAAATCGATTCCTTCAGTAAACCAAATTCCGGTCAAACCTTCTTTTCCTAAATAAAGATTTGTTGAATTGCCTATAGTGCTTGGTCCAACCAGACTCTTTTTACCAAATACTACGGAAGGCATAGAAATCACAAATTCGGACAATTTATTCTTTGTTCCGCTTAGTTTAGCAAATGAATATATGAAAGGATAGATCAAAAGTAAAACCGGAATTGATATGAATAGATCCATTAAATTTTTTAACAGTTTGTGACTGTAAGAAGAAATATTATAATGAATTTTTAACAACGGAATATCTTCCAACATTGTGATGGAAGATTTGCCGACAAGAAAATCATGCTCTGAACCGGAAACCGAAAAATCTACATTTAAACCCTGACACTGAGAAACTACCGAAAAAATTTGATTGAATGATAATTCGTCGGATGAAAAAATCACTTTATCAATCTTCTCGTTGTCTATTACTTTTCGGATATTTTCAAGTGTTCCTATAACTTTATAGTTGTTGTAACTTTTATCCAAATTTATTCTGGAACTGCTGATCAACCCGACAATTTGATGAAGCGATGTATAAGATGATTTGAGTTTCTCAGCCAAAATTAATGCTTCAGTTCCGTGACCCACGACTAGTGTCCGCTGTTTATGTGTTCCGGATTCAACTCCAACTTTGAAAATAATTTTAATAATTATTCTCCAAGCCGGATAAGCGAAAAACAAAATTAAATATGTAATAAGCAGAACCGCGCGAGAATAAGCATACTCTTTAAAGAAATAAGTAATAGATGAAATGAAGAAAAATGAGATTAGTAATGAGAAAATGGTTCTAAGTATGGATAATGAATTTCGTTTATAGGCGCCGACAAAAGAAGAGAAAATAATTTGAATGACCGCTGGAATCAAATAAATCCACGGCAAAACATCTGAGGGAAAGCCGCCCCATTTTGATGAATGATATAATTGCCCTGCGGCAAACATTGATAATATGAATAGGGCAAAATCAACCAACACGGATAATATTGCTAGCCGGTAAACATTTGTAACTGCAAATAGCTTTCGGATAATAATCGCAAATTGAAGAATCCATTCAACCAAAAATGAAGATGAAAAATGTTTCCGAACGAAAAGGTGCATTGCGTCGTAAAATACTTTTGTTTCATCTATGCTTGAACGGCGTGTACTCTCTCCCTTGTAATGAATGATTTCCGTTGAATGAACATAGTAAACATCGTAACCTGAATTTTTAGTACGGTAGCAAAAATCTAGGTCTTCCCCGTACATAAAAAATTCGGGATCGAAACCGCCTAGGGTTTCGTAAACTTCCCGCCTAAGCATCATGAATGCACCCGAAATTGCATCTACTTTATAAGTTTCGTTTTCATCAAGATAGGTAAGATTATACCGTGCGAAAATTTTACTTTTAGGAAAGAGCCGGCTTAAACCGGTAATTTTAGTGAAGGAAGTCCAAGGACCGGGAAAACTTCTTCTGCAGGCAAGCTGAATTGAGCCATCGGGATTTAAAACTTTGCAGCCTGCCATACCGGTTTTTGCGTTCGACTCAAAAAAAATCATCATTTTTTCGAAAGTATCTTCTTTGACTATTGTATCGGGATTTATTAACACAAAGTACTTACCGCGTGCTAGCTTCATTCCTTGATTATTGGCTTTCCCGAAGCCCACATTTTCTTTATTTTCAATTAACTTTACGTGAGGATATTTTTCTTTCAATACCTCCACACTGCCGTCATCGGAGGCATTATCGACTACTATAACTTCATGAGAAATTTCTTTTGTGGCTTGCTGAATTGATTTTAATAGGTTCTGTAGGAATTCTTTTACGTTATAATTTACTATAATTATTGATAGTTCAATCATAGTAACTTAATTCAATTTTCCGAAGATGCTTTGGAATCTTAATTTCCAAACCATGAAGACAGCTTCACGAACAATTTTTTTTGACATCTTTGACGTGCCTTGTATCCGATCAACAAATACAATAGGCAGTTCTTTCAATTTGTAGCCATTCTTCCAAGCTTTAAAATTCATTTCAATTTGGAAAGCATATCCGTTAGAATTAATTTTATCAAGATTAATTGATTCGAGCACTTCTCTTTTAAAGCATTTGAATCCGCCCGTACTGTCATTTAACGGCAGTCCGGTAATAATTTTTGTGTATTTATTAGCAAAGTAACTTAACAGCAATCTGCGCATCGGCCAGTTAATTACATTAACACCTTGAATATATCTGCTGCCGACAATCAAATCATATTCATCAAGAGCTTTTTTGAAGTTCTTAATTTCTTTCGGATCATGCGAATAATCTGCATCCATTTGGAATACTATATCATAACCGTTATCCAGCATATACCGGAATCCGGTAACATAAGCGGTGCTCAGTCCCATTTTTCCTGCTCTTTGAAGCAATCTAACACGATCATCATTCTGCATATATTCTTTGACGAAATTGCCCGTTCCATCTGGTGACTTTTCATCAACCACCAGAATATTTGTATCGGGGTATCTTTCCAGCAGCTCATTTAGCAGCCGTTTAATATTTTCAATTTCATTATAGGTCGGTATTATTATTAAACTTTTCAAATAGGTTTCCTAAATAGATTTTCAATAATTATTGATAATGTCCTTTTCCGAACAATACTACAAAAACAGTTCTAATTAAAATTTTAAGATCCATTCTTAATGAGATATTTTCAATGTAAAATAAATCGTACCTTAATTTAATTTTAACATCTTCAACACTTTCATCATATTTATGTTTCACTTGAGCCCATCCGGTTAGTCCGGGTCTAAGTGTTAGTCTTCTTTTATAAAGCGGAATTTCGGCTGCAAGCTGCTCAACAAAAAAAGGTCTTTCGGGTCTAGGTCCAACTAAACTCATATCACCTTTTAAAACATTCCAAATTTGCGGAAGTTCATCAATTCTAACCTTTCTGATCCACTTACCAACTTTGGTTACCCTCGGGTCATCTTTGGAAGACCAGACCGGTCCGGTCAGTTTTTCAGCATCTTCGTACATCGAACGGAATTTCCAAATTTTGAAGACTCTGCCGTTCATCCCGCTCCGCTCTTGCTTATAGACGATAGGACCCTTACTGTCTAACTTAATTGCAATAGAAGCAAAAATTATTAGAGGTGAACTTAGGAGCAGAATAATTAACGACACGGTGATATCCATCAGCCTTTTAACTTTCTTTTCCCACTCCGGCATTAGCTGCGGCATAATGTCAATTAGCGGAAATCCGTATATTTGTGAGGTGCGTGCCTGTCCGCTGATAATTTCGTAAAGGTCGGGTACAATTTTAATATTCATCGTTTTGGAATCGAACAAACTTATCACTTTCATCATCGTATCTTCTTCATGTTTTTCCAAAGCGATTATCAGTTCTTTCGCGTCATATTTTTCGGCTATTTCAATTACTTTATCTACAGTGTCTTCAACCTTTACACCATTATGCTCTTTGCCAATATTGTCTTTGTTAACTGCAACATAAGCTTTAAGATCCAAACCAAGTTCTTTATATTTCGCAATAGTGTTATGAATATTATTTGACTTTTGATTGAAACCAACGATGATCGTATTCTTTCTGCCGATCCCCTGTATAAGCATTCTTTTCTGAAGACTTCTAACAAAAAGCCGACCGGTGCTGACTAAGAATAGGAATATACCCCAGTAAATGAATATCAAAAATCTATTGCTTGAAGAAACCTCATGCACGTAATCATCATACATTATCAAAAAGAAAAGAATGAATATTCCTATAAATGAAGCTTTAAATAATGTAGAGAGTTCGTCGAATCTGCTGGCTGCAAACCAAGTGCGGTACATTCCAACAAAGCTGAAAAGTACAAGCCAATAAAAATAAACCGCGAGCATTGGCAAAAGAAATACTGGTTGAGTTATTGTCTGAAACCACCCTGATTCTACTCTAAAATAGAAGAAAAAAATCCAGGAAAGATTTATCGTAATAAAATCAACAGAAAGCACAAATATTTTTTCTAACTTTTTATCCATCTAATAATCTTTAGTTCATCTTATCAAAAAGCTTTCCGGCAATATATTCACCAATAGATAAAGAAGAGGTTGCCGCCGGAGAGGGAGCATTACATACATGCAAAACATTTCCGTTTTCAGAAAAATAAAAATCATCCAATAGTCCGCCGTTTCTATCACATGCCTGAGCTCGAACACCTGCACCACCGGGTTCCAAATCATCACCGGTTATTTCGGGAATTAATTTCTGTAATGCTTTTACAAAAGCGGCTTTGCTGAAGGACCTGTAAAATTCACCAAACCCGGTTCGCCAAAATTTTCCAGCAACGTTAATAAATCCGGGCCAGGTAAAAGTTTCATAAGTATCTTTTAAATTGAAATCAAATTTTTTATAGCCTTCCCTTTTGAAAGCCAATACGGCATTTGGTCCCGCTTCAACTTCTCCGTCAATCATTCGAGTGAAATGGACGCCTAAAAAAGGAAAAGCCGGATCGGGAACAGGATAAATTAATGAATTTACTAAGTACCGTTTCTCCGGTTTCAGTTTATAATACTCTCCGCGGAAAGGAATAATCCTAAGTGGTAAAGCGGGGTCAGTTTTTTTTGCAACCCTATCCGAATGAAGTCCGGCACAGCTAATAATATACTTTGCTGAATAATCGCCCTTCAATGTGGTAACATTTAGCCCGTCTCCGGATTTGCTAATATTTAAAACTTCTTCATTAAATTTAATTTCTGCACCAAGATCAATAATATTTTCTTTTAATTTTTGAGAAACTTTCTTGAAATCGACAATGCCGGTCTGAGGGACGCTTATCCCTGCCATGCCATTAACATGAGGTTCAATTTCTTTTAACTGTTTTTCATTGAGCAATTCTAAATTGGTTAGCCCGTTTTGAATGCCGCGCTCATAAAGATTATTTAAATACGGCATTTCATCTTCTGAAACAGCAACAATTACCTTTCCGCAAATATCATACTCGACTTCATTTTCATCACAAAAATCTAAAAGCTGTTTATACCCGCGCCTGCAGTTTTTAGCTTTTAATCCGCCGGGTTTATAATAAATTCCGGAATGAATTACACCGGAGTTGTTGCCGGTTTGGTGCAATGAAACATCTCTTTCTTTTTCCACCAGCAATAGTTTATGATCCGGTTTAACCGTTAAAATTTTATAGGCGGTTGCTAAGCCTACAATACCTCCGCCAATGATAATCGAATCGTATTTCATTTTCTTAGTGATCTGGAAGGTTTAAAATTAAGCTTTATGATTTTGAATAAAATTATCGTGAAAATTTTTAATAACAACATGCCGGGCAAATTGATCCATTACTTTTTCTCTGCCTTTACTACCCAAACTTTCAATTAGAGTCTTATTATCATTAAACTCTCTAACTTTTTCGGCAAGCATGTTATGATTCTCCGGTTCAACATAAAAACCGCAATTTGTTTCTTCAACTATTCTGCGGGCTTCGCCGTCAACGCAGAGAAGAACCGGTATTTCGGCAGCCATACTTTCGTATAATTTAGAAGGAATAGTGATTTTAAATAAATCATTTTTTACTAAAGGAATCACCATCACATCGAAAAGTGAGATATAACTTAGAATATAATCTTTTGAGACAGGGTTTAATAAAATTACGTTTTTAAGATCATTATCTTTTATAAAGCTCTCTAGTTTTTTGCGGTCAACACCTTCACCGATAATCAAATAAATAATATTTTCGATATCTTTGGTAAGTGCTGCAGCTTTTACCATAATATCAACACCTTGAGCGCTGCCAATATTTCCAGCATAACCGTAAACAATCTTGCCATTCAAATTTAATTTAGCAGATAACTGTTTATCTTTTTCTAACTTATTAATAAGTGAAGTATTTACAAAGTTTGGAATATAATGGAGGTTTTTAATTTCGGGATGATTTTTCTTAACCTTTTCATGAGTCTGTAAAGTTACAACGTTTACTGCATCACTGTTTTTATAAATCCATCGCTCAAGAAATTCTGCCAATTTTATTGCAATTTTATTTTTCAAAAAACCAAGCTGAACTGCTGATTCAGGCCAAAGGTCGCCAATATCAAATACAAATTTTGCTTTCTTAAATTTCTTCAGTAGCACACCGGTAATTCCGGTAAAAAGCGGGGGTGAGATTGTAAGCAAATAATCAATTTTCTTTATTTTTAACCAGCCTACTAAAAAAGCAGAAAGCGCAAAAGACTTGTAGTATAAAATTCTCTTGAAAAAACCTCCCCTATCGGAAGTGAAAACAAATGTACGGTAAATTGTTAAACCGTTTTCCTCGCTTTTCTCATAAAGTTTCCATTTGGTTTTAACATCCTTCTTATCCATTAAATAGCTTGGAAAGGGTGTAATAACAGTAATGTTTAAATCAAACTTACTTAGTTCTTCGGCAAAGCCGAAACTTCTTTGAGAACCACCCCCAATTTCAGGCAGAAAATATTGTGTTATGATTACGAAATTTTTCAATTAGCAGAATAACTAAAAAAATTATTAAAGATTTTTAATATAATGAAGAAAATGGAGAAAAATCACGAATTAATTGATTACTCCTCAAATATTTTACTACAAATATATTCGGTTAAATTATCCCATGAATATTCGTCCGATTTTCTTTCCCGAAGAAGATTCCTCTCATTTGTATTATCGGAAACCGCTAATTCAATTTTATTAATGAAATCGGAATCGTTTTCGACAATGAAAACCAATTCTTCAAATTTTTTAACTTCAGGCATATTAGTGGAAACTACTGGAATTCCTAATGATAGATATTCCATTAATTTTAATGGGTTTACCGCTATTGTCAACTCATTTATTTCAAAGGGAATTAATCCAACAGTAAAATGCTTAGCATAATTCGGCAGCTCATTATATGAAACTGGACCAGTATAATAAATATTATCGTACTTTTGGAACTCTTCAATATTTACCACTGCCGGACCGACTATTAAAAAAATATATCCCGGATATTTTTTTGCAGCCTCGGAAAAAAGTTTAATATTTACCCACTCACTGAGCATTCCGAAAAAACCGATTACCGGTTTATTAAATTTTGGCAAGGGTGATTTTTCAATTTGACCTTTCCGGAAATGATCAACATCCACTCCCTGCGGTAAGAAATATGATTTGCCGGATGCAGGAGTTCTCGAACTAACAAGAGTTTCCGAAATACTGAATGAAGAATCAACTTTCTTCATCAACATTTCCTCAAAAAGTTTTATTGATTCAAACGCACCTTCAAATTTTGTATAGTCGTCCAAACAAAAATAGTGAGATGATCTTTCACCTAATTTACCTAAAACAAGCGCTGATACTGGTGATGAGGTAAGGATTACAAAATCCTTAAAGTTTTCAGACTTTATTGTTTTTCGTAGTTTTTTTAAAAGTAAAAATTCATTTAGCTTCCGAATAAAACCGATATCATGAAATGGAATGACGAGTGGATTGAGCAAAATTGGTTCAGGTTCGGAGGCTTTAATTGCTGCTTTATGAAAAGATAATTCAACCTTTTCAAAAACCCTTCTCAAATCCGAAAAAGATAATTTAGGTTTTCTTAAACCTAGAGAACCTACCCAAATAATTCTATTTTGAGTTAATAGTCTCTTAGCTATATGCTGTAGAGTGGAAGGGAATCTTCCCCAGTCATCGGAAAATATTAATATGTCTTTATTGGATATCATATTCAGAAATATTCAATATTCAATTTACTGAAATATGATCAGCCGATAAAGTAAAATCTACAGAGCTTTTTTTAGAATATCCATGATTCTTTCAGCAGAATTTCCATCTCCGAAAGGATTTTCACAATTAAAATAGTCGTGCCCATTCAATAAATTTTCATCTATTTGTTTAAAATTACTCATTATTTTCATTTTATCGCTTCCGGTTAAAAATGCGTACCCGGCTTTAATAGCTTCATTTCTTTCGGTTACATCTCTCATCACAATAATTGGTTTGTTAAACACGAAACACTCCTCTTGCACACCACCGGAATCACTTAAAATAAAACGGCAGCGACTCATTAAAAATATAAACTTTAAGTAATCCAAAGGTTGAACTAATTTAAAATTTGTCAGATCCGATAAATTATTTTCAACCGGTTTTTTAACATTTGGATTGAGATGAACAGGATAAATGAAATTATAATGCGGATAATCTTGAGCAAGCTCTTTTAAAGTTGAAAGCACACTCTTGAATTCTTCACCGAATTTTTCACGACGGTGCATTGTTATCAAAATGAATTCTTTTTCAAAAAATTTATCATCAACTAATGATTTGAAATACTCTTCTAATTCAGATTTCTTTTTATCATTTTCGAGCTGGATTTTTATTTCTTCGAGAGAATCTATCACTGTATTACCGGTCACAAATATATTCTCTCTCTTAAATCCTTCCTTTAACAAATTTTCTTTTGCATCATTAGTGGGCGCAAAATTAAATTCGGAAAGTACTGAAATAAATCTTCTGTTAGACTCTTCAGGATATGGTGAATATATATTATAACTTCGCAATCCGGCTTCAACATGTCCAACTTTAACCTTACTATAAAAGGCTGCAAGCGCAGAAGCAAATGCTGTTGTAGTATCTCCCTGAACCAATAAAACATCTGGTTTATGCTGATTTAAAACATCTCGTAATTTTAACAATGAATTTGCCGTAATATCATAAAGGTCTTGATTCGGCTTCATTAAATCGAGATCAGAATCAATATTAATTTGAAAAATATCAAGTACTTGCTTCAACATTTCACGATGCTGACCTGTCGAACAAACTAAAGTTTCGAATGAATCATCTTCTTTGAGTATCTTTATTACGGGAGCCATTTTGATAGCTTCAGGTCTAGTCCCAAATATTACAATTATCTTTTTACGCATAGAATTAAGCAGTTTATTTTTTAATAAAAAATGCAGCTAAAACTTTTTCGTCGCCATTTACTAAATTATAAAGAATATTTCCGGTCAATCTAATTGGGAAGAAATTATGAAGTAATTTATTTATACTTTGATGTAACTTACCCAAAGACTTCAGACGCTCTGAATTCAATGAAAGATCTGAATTTAAAATTGGAGTTTGAATATATTCCTTTCTACTGCGAATATACCTCACCAAACGATTTTCGTGTTTTGGGTAATAAGTATTAAATTGGAAAAAACTCACCTTAAAATCATTACTCTCGGCCAATGCAATTAAGCCCCTCCTTCCAAGCCAACAAGTAGTGGATGGGTGGTAAATCTGTAAACCAATCATTAATGTAAGGGTAGTAATCGTTTGAAATCAAGGAGAAACTACAACGTCCGGCCATTGTTTTTCTGTTCTTGTTTCTCTTTATTTCGTCTTTAATTGGTCCTATTATTGATTCCAAACCTATAGTCGAGTTTTTTATATCCAACGATTTTTGCTTTATGTCTTTAAATGTTTCTAAAAGTTATGGTTAACTGTCTCTTTAAAAAAGTTCCATGTAATTGATTATATTACTTCTCGTACTCTTCCCGATTACTTTGTTTCCCATTTACAAACTATATCTAATTTTCGATTTTAAATTTAATCTGAATTGAGAAAATATATCATATAATTCTTTTTTCCGGATTTTTGTTAAACTTATTGGGCGGATAATAAAAAAGAGACTTCAAATAATAATACGAAGTTAAAATATGGCTAATTTTCAGTGATATTGTACCCAATATAAAAAAGTATGGAATTCGGATTAATATTCCAAGGTAATTAAGTAAAACAGCAGTTAAAAACTTGAAGCCGGAAAAATATTTTTGATAAAACTGAATTTGAACAAGTGTTTGATTTTTGAATTTAAACCAGCTATTTTTATTTACTGTTGCACCACCATGATGCACAATACTAGTGTAGGGGTAATATAATACTTGGCCTATCGAATTTTTAAATCTATAGCATAGATCAGTATCATCATTATAAAAATAAAACCTCTCATCAAAACCATTTAGCTTGACGATAGCATCAGTAGGGCAAAACATAAATGCACCTATTACTACATCAACTTTTGTAATATCTGAGATTTGTTTATTCATTAGATGATACTTATTAAAAATTTTCAATTTCGGAAACAGTCTATATAAAGAGAGATTCGAAAATAAAATATTACCTATTGATGGGAAATCGTAAACAGAATATTGGATTGAAAAATCTGTATTGAGTAATTTACATCCAATTAGTATTTGATCTAATCTAGATTCAGCATAATCAAAAACTTTTTTCAAACTATTTTCAATTAGTAATGTGTCGTTATTTAAAAAAAGTATGTATTTCCCTTTTGCAATTTTCAATCCCTGATTATTAGCGGCAGCAAAACCTGCATTAGTCTTGTTTAAAATAAGCTTGACATTATTATATTTTTTAATTAGCTCTTCAACATTGCCATCTGTAGAATTATTGTCGACAACGATAATCTCGAAATGAATTTCAACTGTGTTCTTTAGAATTGATTGGATACAATCTTCTAATAATTGAATATTATTATAATTTACAATGAGAACCGATACATCATAAAAGTATTTAGAATCTGAATAAATGTTTTTCATTTAAATATTTACAAAATTTGAGATGATTAAAAAAAATGAGATGCCTTTTCGAATATGCTACTAATATCCAAATTTAGGCACGAATAAATAATTAAGATCTATTTAGATATTTTATATGTTCTATTCACTTAATTAAACTTTGTTCTGTTAGTTTCATCTTTACTGCAAATTGCAAAAAACCCATATCATCAATCTGATTAAATAGTAATTTATTTACAGTTCTGTATAAAAAGCTATTGGACCTATTTATTCCTTCAATAACATCAATCACCACATCACAATCCTGTGCGAATCTCTTTATACTTTTTTTAGTAAAAAATCTAAAATGAGTTTTATCTAAAATCCCCTCACCTTTGTATTCAAAATCCTTTTGTATTACTATCTCATAAATATTCCGAATATATCTGAAGTTAGGGATAGAAGCAATTATTCTAGAATGAGAATTCTTTTTAAGTAATTTTTTTGACAAATGTATAGCTTCCCATGGGTCAATTATATGCTCTAGCACATCATTAAAGACGACACAATCGAAAGTATCTTCTGGTAGATCAATTGGTTCTTCAAATTTTGAACAAATAACTTTATCCAATAATTTCGAGGCAGCATCTGCTACGATGCTAACCGGCTCTACTCCCCAAACTTCACATTTTCGATTTTGTTTTAGCAATTCTCCAAATTTCCCAGCTCCACAACCAACATCAAGAATCTTTTTTGCATTATCTGGGACAAATTCTAACATATCATTTCTTATATAATTATAATATCTATTGGTCATTCCTTCTCCATATATTAAAAAAATTTTGCATTTCCTTCATAATTGTTTTTTTCAATATAATCACTGTTAATGAAGATACTATTGCAAATAAGGACAATCTAAAAATTATATTTGAATCTGAAAATTCGAATGTGAAAAAACTTAATAATATAAAATTAGTCAAAAAATACAGCTTATATCTAAAATTTAAAATAATACCTGTGTTTTTCTCAATGAATATCCAATGAACTAAAAATCCAATTAGCATGCCAACCCACAATGCAATTGCTAAACCAATGGCGCCAAATTGAGCGCCGTAATAGCTAAATAGACCGATTACCATAGCATTAAACAATGATAACTTTACCATGGTTTTTTCTAGGTTAGCAGCAAGGAAAATTGTTGCAATATAAGAATGAAGAACAATATTTAAAGATACCCACACTTGAATTGATAAAGGAGACACAGCATTAAGATATGATTGCCCCAAAGAATATGTAATTATCTCAAAACTAAATAATCCTAGCAATAGGGTAACAATAAAACCAAAAACATTTATAAACAGAAAAACTTTTTTGGCTTTATTTATGAAAAGCTTGGAGTTTTTAAAGTAAATTTCAGATAGATAAGGATATATTGCTGTTAACAGATTATTTGTCACAATAAAAAGTGGCATTGATAATT
>JAENZU010000622.1 GCA_016841125.1 Melioribacter sp.
TCCGGTAATCCTAGTATTATTATTCTGGAAGAACAATCCTGTTAAATATACCGCTCCACCCAATCCAGTTGAGAAGATACCGTTGCCATAGTAATCTCCTATTTTAACGACATTGGCTTGAAAATTCGTGTTATTCTTCTGTTCTGCATTTCTTATCGTTTTATCAGCCAGTAATAAAAAACCGGTTGCTCCCAAAAGAGCACCGGTTTTAATATAATCGCTTGATTTCCATCTGTCGGGAATATCCGCTAGCGATAGAAATTCATTAAGAGAACTTGATACATCATTCGATGCAGTATTGTAGAAATTGTAAGTTTCCTTTTCGACCAATACAGTATCTGAAATTGAATTTGTTTGTCCAAATTGAGAATTTGTGAGACCGAAGAAAATAAATAAAATAAGAACAGTGTGAAGAATTTTAATCTTCATCCTCATCTTCTTCCATTTCTTCTTTGGCTTTTTTCTTTATAAGTTGACCTTCCTTAGTAAATAAAAGATCTTTGTGTGTCCCATCTTTTGAAATTTCGGCTTCGTAAGACATCATAGCGCCAATTACTTCAATCGATGCGGCTTCTGTGAGTTTAAAGTCCGGGTAATTCTTTTTAACGAAATCTCTGATGCTCTGAGGTAATTCGGAAACTTCAATTTTTGTTTCTGTTTCTTTCAGTGTTCCCTCTTTATCTAGTACAACTGAAATATCTTTTCCATTAAAAGTAAACTCAGCTTCAAACTCTTCATCTTCTTCCTCACTCCATTTTACATCTTGAGCGCTCGGATAAAGCTTGGTGAAAGCCGCTTTAACTTCTTTGGGAACATTTACTTCCGCTTTTTCCTGTGCATAGATTGAAATAACAAATAAAGCAGATACTATAAACACAAATATTCTTTTCATTTTTTTTCTCCTATTGATGTTTGAAATAATAAGATTAATTTAATTTATAATTCTGGAATCAAATTGGAATTATCTATAATGTTTTATCTGCGTCAAGATATGGCGGAATTTCTTTAGGCTCGATAATTCGCAAAAGTGAAGGAAGTACGATCAATAGCAGCGGCAGTGCAATTATCAATCCTCCGATAATTGCAATTGCTAAAGGCTGATGCATCTGAGCACCTGTTCCAATACCGAGTGCCAACGGAAACAATGCAGTGATTGCTCCGAATGCCGTCATTAATTTCGGGCGGAGCCTGGTAGAAATTGAGTAAATAATTGCATCATCCAGAGGATTTAATTTTCTTGACTTAGTAAATTGCAGATAAGTGAAAATGGAGTTCTCTCCAATAATTCCTACTATCATTATCATCCCCGTATAACTTCCCACATTTAACGGAGTATTTGTGATCAGCAATGCAAGCAGACTTCCTGCAATACCGGTGAATGACAAAATCATAATTAAAAGTGCGGCTTTAATTTTTTTGAACAGGAAAAGTATGACAACAAAAACGAGAAAACCTGCAATTATCAAGATAGTCATCAGCTCGCTGAAAGCACTTTGCTGTTCAGAATAAGCCCCGCCATAAGTAATGTGATAACCGTTAGGAAGAGCGAGTTCGGACCCTATTTTGTTTTTAATTTCGGTTATCGTACTTCCGAGATCCCGGTTATTCATTCTAGCTGTAACAGCAATCATTGGTTTAAGATTTTCCCTTTCAATTTCGGCTACTCCACTCACAAATTTAAAGTCGGCAAATTCATCTACCGGTTTCATTATTCCGTTTGGCAGAAATATTCTGGATTTTCTTATTGAGTTTAGAGAAATAGCTTTATCATTATTCTCAAGCATTCGAACATCGGTCAAACGATTCCTCTCAATTATTCTTCCTACAATGTTGCCGTCGGTTTTATCTTGCATCTGGAATTGAAAATCTAAGGGGCTTAAACCGTACTGTGCTAACTTGGCTATTTTGGGTTCAATTATAAGTTCGGGACCCGCAATTGTGATACCGTTAAAAACGTCGGCTGTCCCGTTAACTTTTTCTACAATTACGGTAATTTTATCTGCGAGCTTTTGAAGAGCGGTTTCATCATCACCGAAAATTTTAATTTCGATCGGCTGGGCTGATGTCATCAAATCTCCGAGCATATCACCGATTACTTGCCCGAACTCAATTGTTAGTGCGGGAACTGCAGATTCAACTTTCCGCCTTATGTCATCCGCAACATCCATAGTTGACTTTGTTCTATGAATTTTTAGTTGAATTAAAAAATCACCGCGGTTCTGCTCTGTAATGAAAAAGCCCATTTGAGTCCCAATGCGCCTCGAGAAGGATTCTACCTC
>JAENZU010000623.1 GCA_016841125.1 Melioribacter sp.
TAGGGGCTCAGCCAGACAAAATTGCAAGTGAATCTAAAATCCAAAATGATCTCAATCAGGATCAGTTGAAATCAATGGTGCTTTTGAATGGCGGAGAATTTGTAATGGGGAATAATTCCGGCAGAAGTGATGAAAAGCCTGAGAGGAAAGTGAAATTTGATCCATTTTATATTGATAAATATGAAGTAACCGTTAAAGAATTTAGGAGTTTTTGTGAGGCAGCAAATTATGAGATGCCGACTCAGCCTTCCTGGAATAAGGATGATCACCCGGTTGTGAACGTTTCGTTTGATGACGCTGTGGCTTATACAAAATGGATTGGAAAAAGACTCCCCACAGAAGCTGAATGGGAGTTCGCTGCAAGAGGCGGAAATCCCAAATCTGAATACCCCTGGAAAACGGGAGAAGACAGCAGGGCTTTTGCAAATTTCAAAGGAACCGGCGGAAGAGACAAATGGGAGAATACTTCACCGGTTGGCAGCTTTGCTGCTAATAGTTTCGGCATTTATGATTTAGGCGGCAATGTTAGAGAATGGTGCAGCGATTGGTATGATAGAGGTTATTCAGGCAGTGCAACAGTAAATCCAAAAGGTCCCAATTCCGGAACGAGAAAAGTTATTCGGGGAGGATCGTGGGATTATGAAGAGCATTTCATGAAAGTTACAAATAGAGATAAAAGTATTCCGGCTAATAAATCTTACAACATTGGTTTCCGGTGTGCAAAATCAGCAAATTAATTTTTGGAGATAGTTTTGGATAATCAGCAAGAAAAAGAAATGCAGAAAGAGAAGGATCTTCAAAAGCAGCAAGAATTAGAACATTCAAAGGAACAAGATAAACCTTCAAAGGAATGCCCGGATTGCGGCGCTTCAAATGAGCCGGATGCCAAGTTCTGCTGCGAATGCGGATATCCATTCGATGCGGTAACTAAATGTCCCGCTTGCGGGGCTAAAGTTGATCCACTCGGTGATATCTGTGAGGTTTGCGGTGAATGGCTGCTGAAAGATAAGTGCAAATTCTGTTATGCGAACATATCGGAAAATGATGCATATTGTCCGGAATGCGGTAACCCGACTGCAGGAGTTGTATGCAGTAATTGCGGTCAATTATCTATTTTTGATTTTTGCAAAACCTGTCATATTCCACTCACCGAGTTTGCCGAAGAGGCAGTTAAACAAGTTCAAAGTGATCCCGAAATTCTTGAAATGCAGAAAATGCAAGAGGAAATATTACAGGCTGAGCAAGATTTTGAAAAGTCTCATGAGGAAGAAGAAAAACAGAAAAGATTGAATCGATTGATTCAGCAGGCGAAAAAGTTTGATGAACACATGAATAATTTTTATGACAAAAAGAAAGATGAAAAACCAAAGATTCAAAAACCGCAAAAAGCAAGACCGGAAAAAAAGAATTTATTTGATGATGGTGATAACACGGAAATAAATGCTGCTGCCGAAAGGGCATTACAGCTAGCTAAAAAAAGAGAATTGCAAAAAAAGCTTGATGCACAAAGAAAGAAAACTTTTTCAAAACCGCAGGAAGCAAGAAGATTTTTTGCGGCAACAAAACCGCCGATTGTTTTGGGTTGGAAATGTAATTTTACCGATACCCAGCATGAATGCCCTGAGGACTGCGCCAGACCGGAATTAGGCGGAACTTGGATAATAATTTAGTATAGGTTATAAATGTCTGACGATAATCAAAAAACTGTTCGGTCCGACGGACAAAATATTGGGTCGGGTTTTGGCTCTAATGATACGACCGGTAATGACGATCAGAAAACTGTTAGAGCCGGAGATACAATCGGTGCTGGTTTTGATCCCGATAAAACAACCGCTGCCGGGGGTGTAATCAGTGCGAGAGCAGATGACAATCAGTCAACTCAACGTGCAGGTTCCAGCATCATCGGCGCCGGTTTTAATAATCCCCTGGTAAATGCTCAGGCTAATGAAGTCATAGATATCAACGGTACAAAATATAAGATGCTCAAAGTAATCAGCAAGAGTACCGGTGAAGCAGAAATATTTCTACTGCATAAGGAGGATGGAGAGAAATTAATATTAAAACTTTACTTCCCTAATTTTGATCCCAATCTTGAATTATTAACGAAGTTCAGAAATGCTCAGCACTAAGATATAGTAACGGCATTCGAATCGGAGTTTTATCAGAACCGTTTTTATGATTTGATGGAATATGCCGAAGGCGGCTCACTGCTTGATTATATGCCGCTAAAGGACTTTAATAAACTTAAAGAGATAATTGCTGTTATGGCAACTGCG
>JAENZU010000624.1 GCA_016841125.1 Melioribacter sp.
AAAGTCCCAATGCGGAAGCGGTAATTCCTTTTCCAAGAGAAGAAACAACTCCCCCGGTTATAAAGATGTACTTTACTTTTTTCTTGAAATCCATATCGTCCGACGTTTCATTTTAAATTTTTTAAAATTTAAGATAAAGAAAATTGCTAACACTTCTCAATAAGTAACGACAATAAAACTAAATGTTAACGAATAATTAATGTAAATGATAATTATAATTCCGATTTAGAAAGATCTTTTACCAAGCCGGAATATTTTCGTTCAATTGTGAAACCAAACCTGTAAAAATATTCAGGTCTGAAAAATCCGGTAGTAATAAAATTCATTTTTTCACTTTGCATTCTGTTAAAAAGTTCATTCATTAGGCGGTCGCTGATTCCTTTTTTACGGTAACGGTTTGAAACAACTATCTTATCCATATATACAGTTTGATCATCAATATAATTATAAAACAACCCGCCGATGATGAATCCTCTATCCGAAATAGCAACCAGGAAATTGTGTTCCGGTCTGAAATTAACCACTAAATTTGCATCGATAAATAACTGATACAGCCTGGAGATTTCCTTCGGAGAAATAGGTTTTCTAATCGTGAAGGGTATACCGTCGTAATCTTCATACTCTACAACAAGATTTATAGTTGGAGCACCCTCCGTTTTAATTTTTAATATTGCAGCCGAGTCCGAAGGTTTTAAATGAGGATAAGTTAACCGAGTCAAAAAATAATCTTCTTTTTCCGTTAAACTAAATTCGGAAAGTATATTGGAAAAATAATTTACTACCTCATCTTTTGTTAATTCATGATGATGCTGCTTTCTTACAACATCTCTCAGCACCAATTTTAATTCTTCGGATGAATCAGCAAAAACTGTTTCTAAATAAAAACGGCTTCTAACCTCGGGGTAATTTTTCTCCAGTTCGGATAGATTATAAGTATCATACAATTCATTCAGCATTGCCGCTTCGGCATTGAGTGCTGCACCCTTATTGAGTTCGTACCACCGGTGAAATCTTTTATTTGCAAAATATAATTGTTTTGGTATAAAGCCGAATTCTTCAACACTCTTTAGGAATTCTTCCAAAAAGAGTTTTACTTTTTCGAGTTCAACAAGATCTTCGCATGATTCAAAATAGGATTTTAATTCTTTAAGAATTCTCAATCCTTCCTTTTCACCTTCTGCATTTATAAGCCCAGAAAATATATACTTGCAAATATTGTCCCTTTCAAGAAACGGATAAATTTCTTGAGTTTTCAGAATGAAATTTTTATAGAAATTTCTGAAAAGTTCAATCAGTGTGCTAAATTCCTTCCGTTCCGAAAAAGAGACAACTCTTGTTCCACGCTGATAATCATGGGGCGGAACAATAAAGTTTTCTGTTGTGGGATCATCAAGTTGAAGTTTATGGTCAGTTAATTTCCAGAAATTGAAATATGCTGCGGAAGTGTTCCAAATAAAAAACGGCCACAAATAAAATAATCTTGTTTCTGTTGCTTCGTCTTTTTTTCTTGTTTCGCGCTGTATGAATTTTCCTACTGTGTTGCCGGGAATAAATTTACTACTCCACATTCCGTAGTCATTCCAGTATCCGCCGAAATCTTCAATAAGCTCCTGGAGAAAAAATCTTGAGCCGGCGAGAATAAGCCAGTTTATTTCCTCGTAAACATTTTCCTTCGGAATATCTTTATGAAGAAGCAATACAATATCGAAAGAACCATGCAGCCTGGTCTGAACAGAAACTCTGTAAACAGACTTATCATGATAAGTCCTAAGTTTGCTCACCCAAATTCCTCCGGGCAAAATATTATCCAGTCTAATAAGTTTTCCGCCGGAGAATAGGAATATTGCTTCTCTTAAAATTGATGTATCGGTAATCGCTTTAATTATTCTGTCTTTTTCACCCTCATCAAAATCTGGCTCTGTAATTATCACGTCCTTCCAGCGATATTCTTCGCCGGTTTCCATATCCACAGCAACTTTTTGATAGGAACCAAGCCAGTTGCGGAAACCCGTTCGTAAGTGAGTTCTTGCGCGCGCAGCTAAATTAGAAAGTTCGGGTAAATTTTTTCTTAACTGGTACCTTACAAAGGTCCTTCTTATATGCTCATATTTTGTCGGGTGCTGAATGCCGAAATCAGCAACTAAATTGAGCAGATAAGGGATAGGTGTATTCTTAATATTTGTAGTTTCATCAATAGAATTAACTTCTAGATGAAGAATTTCTTCGATGGCCATAAGGTCTGAATTGTCAGTCCGCTCATCAATAATCTC
>JAENZU010000625.1 GCA_016841125.1 Melioribacter sp.
TATTGTAAATTTCACTGCTGTCTAAATTTGTAGTTAGAACATGATAATCGGCAATTAAGTGAAAACTATCATATTCACTTTGAAGTTTAATCCAATTTTCTAAAGCTCCTACATAGTGCCCGATATGGAGTCTTCCTGTTGGGCGCATGCCGCTGAGAATTCTTTTTTTAGCCATTTTTATAGTATTTTTTTCAAAAAATGTTATTTAAAACAGATTTGAAAGATAATGAAAAATTAGAATAATTGAATGAATTAAATTAAATGCAGTATTAGGATTGGAACAAATAGGGTTTCCAGGATTCTTCCAGTCTTCCCATAGAATTTATTAAATAATTAATATGATTGGGTGCGTAAGGTTTTATTTTTAGTGCAAGACCGGCTTCATGAGGAGTTCTATCACCTTTTTTGTTGTTGCACGGCAGACAGGCTGCGGCAAGATTTTCCCAAACGTCCTCACCGCCTCGGGATTTCGGTATTATGTGATCAATAGTCAGAGGAAGATCACCTCTTCCGCAGTATACGCACCTATGGCTATCCCTCTTTAAAATGTTTTTACGGGAAAGAACTATTTTTTTGTGAGGCAGCCTGATATAAGTATTCAACTTTATAACACTTGGCCAAGGATAAACTTTTCTAACCGATCTTAATTTGAGTGACTTTTTATCTGTTACGATATCGGCTTTACCAAGATAAGTTAATAAAATTGCTTTCTTCACATTACAAATAGTTAGCGGTTCGTAACTCTGATTTAACAATAAAACTTTAGCATTGAGTGCACCATTTTTGCTGGGGTAAGATTCGAAGACTATCCTCCGGTTTTAAGTAATTAAAAATTATAATATAACGTTAAATTTATAGTTAATAAAATTCAAGTTAATTTAATCTATATAGCTAAAAACCTTTTGCAATAATTCCGCCAACTAAAACCATACCTTTTTTATCGTAGACAACTACAGACTGTCCCGGCGTGATTGCACTTTTGGGTTCGTCGAATTTTAATCTAAAAGTATCATTATTCCACTCAACAATTTTTGCATAAGAACCTTTATCCGAATAGCGGATTTTAGCGATGACCTCTTCATTTACGGATAGTGAGTTACTACTGACAAAGTTAATATCCTCTGCAATCAATTCAGTCTGAAGCAGTTCCTCTTTATCGCCGATCTCAATTCTGTTTTTTGAGTGGTCAATTTTTTTTACATAAACCGGTTTTCCCATTGCAATGCCTAATCCTTTACGCTGACCGACAGTATAAAATGGTATTCCTCTATGTTCGCCTACTTTTTCTTCTTTGTAGATAATGTCGCCTTGGTCAATATTGTTAATTACATCAGGGATTCTCTCCCTTAAAAATCTCTCATAATTATTATCGGCAACAAAACAGATTTCTTGACTATCAGGTTTCCCTGCGGTTTTCAGTCCGTAATGCTTTGCTAATTTTCTAACTTCATCTTTCCGGTATTTTCCGAGCGGGAATATAGTTCGTCCTAAACTTTCTTGAGACAACCCCCATAAAGCATAAGTCTGATCTTTCCGGTTATCGCTGGAATTTTTTAAAATAAATCTTCCTGTAGATTCGTCTTTCTCAACCACAGCATAGTGACCCGTAGCAACGTACTTGGCATCAAGTGAATCAGCTTTAGTTAAAAGTTCTTCCCACTTAATTTTTTTATTGCACACCACACATGGGTTTGGTGTTCGACCATGCAGATACTCATCAACAAAGTCTTCTATTACTGCCTCTTCAAAAGCTTTTGTAAAATCCACAGTGTAATGAGGGAAGTCGAATTTATTCGCCACATTTTTTGCATCATAAATAGCATCGAGAGAACAGCAGCCGGATTCATGCTTGGGAGCACCTCCAACTTCCATGAACCCCCAAGTTTTCATTGTGATTCCAATAACTTCGTAACCTTGGTCATGCAAAAGTGCGGCAGCTACCGATGAATCAACGCCTCCGCTCATTGCAACTATAACACGATTATTATTCACGATTTCCTTTCATCTTTCTAAAATTGCTAAACAATAAATATAAATAAATAGTTTAGGAAATTCTAACCAAAAGACAAGTTCTCGTTTTTATGAATTATTTTCCGTTTTCGTATAGGATGGCAAAGCAGGTTACATAGTGTTCCGAGTGGCTCATTGTAATTTTCAATGATTTATTATGCGAGAGGTATTCCTTCAACTTGCCGTGCAGATTTACGTGCGGCATACCATTTTTTTCATTATAAATTTCAATATCTTTCCACTTAAAGCCATTTCGGTC
>JAENZU010000626.1 GCA_016841125.1 Melioribacter sp.
GTATTAAATTATTATCAATATGTATAGTTCTTTTTGTGAGTTTAAACATACAAGCCAATCAAGCGGACGCCGTTTTCGCATTTGGCATTTTTAAAATTTTGATGTTAGTCGTTCCGTTTTGGCTAACTTGTTTAAGGTAGTTCTATTAAATAACATTGTTGCAAACTGCGCTTACGATGAAAGTTAAGCACAGTTTGCTAAATTCTCGGCAGTTGTTTTTTAAGCGGCATTCTTGTTCTGGGGCGCCGCTTATCGGCAACGCCGTTAGGCTTTTTGAGATTTGAATTAAAATAAATCTTTAATAAGAGGAATCAAAAATGAAAAAAACATTTTTACTGGGATTAATTTTATTTCTATTCAATGTTTCCTGCCAAGCACAAATAGAAGAATCAGATGTTATCACAGAAAAAATTGAAAAAGCTGTTGAATCTTCGAATGAATGGTTGAAAATTGTTGACTCAACTAATTATGAAATGAGTTGGGAAACTGCCTCTGATTTATTTAAGAAACGTGTAACAAAAGAAAATTGGAATAAGGCATTAGTTGGAGTAAGAAAACCATTGGGAAATATGATAACTCGAGAAATTAAATCAAAAAAATACAAAACATCATTACCTGGTGTACCAGATGGTGAATTTGTAATGATAGTTTATAGTACAGAATTTGAGAACAAAGAAAATTCATATGAGACCGTTACACCAATGAAAGATAATGATGGTAAATGGAGAGTATCGGGCTATTTTATTAAATAACAAAGCCTAACAAGCTTTTGCCAATGACCACTATAAAAAAGTGCAAAATTAAGGTAAAAAACGATTGGATGTGTTTGCATGATTAACCTTAAAAAATCTACATGGTCATTTACTTTTTGAATAAAGACAAGTGTCTTTATGGGAGACTCCACCCGACCGCTTTTTGCTGTTCGGTAATTTGCAAATTTTCGGGTTAGCAGTTTTAAGTAAGTAGCTCTTTGAATATTTTTTAATTAACAAATTTCCGGCATCCGGTGCATATGAATAAAGTGACGCACCGTCTGCTAAATTATTGGTGTTCATTCGTTGTCTCGAGGCGGACGGGTGAAAAGCAACGCCGTTATATGGTAAGATTATGAAATATCTTTTGTTAATATTTTCAGCATTATTGATACTAATTTCTTGTAAAGAAAGTAAAGAATCATCTCTTAGTTCAGATGATCCAAATGCAAAATTAAGATCAGCTTATAACAAAGGTTATGATGAAGCTAAAATGGAGGAAAATAAATTAGTCCAAAAACTTAAGCGAGAAAATGCTGAACTTAAAGAGATAATTGAAAATGAAAGAATGTTTTTTTATCAAGATTCTGTTAGAAGCAGATTAAGTTTCAATGAATATGAATTAATGAGATTGGCAGTTGAGGTAAAGTATAATGAAAAAGTTATAAGCAAAAATTTTGAATCTATTTATTTCCTACCTCCGCAAAGTGAACAAGATAAATATGAATTTCTTAAATCACTGATGAATGTCAGATACATAGCGTCAAATAAAGACAAAACGATTAGATATAACTTTTTTACTCCAATTGAAAAACGAGAAGTCAAAAATAGTATTTTTATTGTTTCAATGAGCGGATACGGTTATGAAGCAGTGCCTCATATTTTTGCATACTTTAAAAATGAAAGGGATCGGTACTCATTTTTAGGATTCTTTAATAATGTTTACAAAGTTAGCTACGGCGGGATTGAAATTAAAGATTTAATCTCCATATCCGAAAGTGAATATATATTAATTCTTAAAACACATGGAGGTGATGGTGGTGATGAGAGTAAATCACTTATTTTTGTCGAGATGAGAGATGGATTTACGATGAATACTCTATATGAAAAATATATTCACTATTATGTGGACAAAAACGAAAAAGAAATTGGTTACGAAGTTCAAAAAAACGAAAACAGAGTTTTGATCAAAGTAACAGAGGAGGTGCTTGATAAAAAAGGAAATTGGAAAGAACCCACAGTAACATGGGATACGTTAAATGTTAAGTTTCATTAAAAATATTTCATTACCATATAACAAGCTTTTGCACCCGACCGCTTTTTTCTAGCGGCAAGTTTTGTTTTTTCGGGTTAGTAGTTTTTAAAAAGTAGTTCTTTTAATATACTTTAATTAACAAGTTTCATGCAGCCAATGATTGTGAGGAAAGTTAATCATTGTCTGCTGTAATTATTGGCGGTCGTTCGTTGTAACGGGTTGCCCGTTATGGGCGGACGGGTGAAAAGCAACGCCGTTATA
>JAENZU010000627.1 GCA_016841125.1 Melioribacter sp.
TTATCATATAATCTGGAGTATCTTTAAGAATTATATCTGGAGAAACTATCGGCAAATGATTACCGCTAAAAAACTTACCCTGCTTAAATTTGCTCAAATCAGCAATATATTCAAGATAATTGGAACCAATCCCAACATAACTCATTAAAGTATTTGCTTTTGCAGCAGCTCCATAACCGATAATCTTTTTGTTATCTTTCTTTAATTCTTCTAAAATATGAAGTAATTCATCTTTAATTGTTTTAACTTTTTCGGCAAAATTGGCGTAATATTCATATGTATCCACTTTTCTAATTTTTTCATCATGCAAATATCTCTTCACACTTGCCTGAACGTTTTCTTTTGGTTCGATGAAAAGCCGCAAATTTCCGCCGTGGATTTCAACATGCTTAATATCATTTAAATAGAGATTATGCCTTCTGAATAACTTATCCAGGGCGGTTACAGAATAATAACAAAGATGCTGATGATAAATTGTATCAAATTCAGAATGATCAACCAAATCAACTAAATAAGGGGATTCAATTACCGCAATTCCATCTTCTTTTAGTAAAATTCTGATTCCTTCCACAAAACCATTCAAGTCCGGAACATGAGCTAAAACATTATTAGCCAAAAATACGTCTGCTCTAATATTTTTTTCATTTTTCAGATTATTTGCTAAATCTTTAGTGAAAAACGTATTTAAAGTTTTAACTCCAGCGTTCTCAGCAATTTTGGCTGGTCCCTCAGCCGGATCAATACCTAAAACCGGGATTCTCTCAGAAACAAAATGTTTTAAAAGATACCCGTCATTACTGGCAGCTTCCACAACCATGCTGTTACTATCCAAATTTCTTTTTTTAATAACATCACTTGCACTATCGGCAAAATGCTGCATGAGCGATTTTGATACTGACGAGTAATAAGGATAATCGCGGCAGAAAAGAATCTCGGGTTCAACTTCTTCCCTTATTTGAACCAGTGAACAATCGGGGCAAAAAGTTAAAGTAAGCGGAACTTTAAATTCGTCATTTTCTTTCACTTGTTTTTGTGTTAATAGAGCATCGGAAAGCGGAGTTTCGCCAAAATAGATAATATCTTTTAAATTTTGGCTGCCGCAGGATCTGCAATTAGTTTTTACTTTATACATGAAATTAAATTACCTTCTTTTAAATTTTTATGATTTCCATCTTAAATTATCACCGATCATTCCCGAATTAAGAAGTTTTTTTATGTGACCAATGCGTTGGTATCTGGGACCCTCAAACTCTTCGAGTGTAATCCCAATTTTATTATAAGCCTCATACAGTTCTTCGGCTCCTTTTTTGGCGTTCCAAACCGGTTTAAATTCTGGTAAGGTTTCGGCAATCTTATTCGCATTTACGCGGTAATTTCTTTTATCCGGACCGCCATCTTCGGCATATTCAATTTTGCAGTCGGGAACAACTTTGCCTACAATTTCCGCCAATTCACTTATTCGGTAGTTATCTTCATTTCTTGCAACATTAAAAGCTTCGTTGTGAATCTTTTCAATAGGGGCATGAAGCACAGCAACAAAGGCTCTGGAAATATCTTCAATATGAACAATTGGGCGCCAGGGAGTTCCATCACTCTTTATAAATATTTTACCGGTTGTAATTGCCCACGCTACTAAATTATTCAGTACAAGGTCGAATCGAAGCCTTGGTGAAACACCATAAGCTGTTGCGTTACGCAGAAATGTCGGATGGAAATTATCATCAGCAAGTTTAGCTACATCTTGTTCAACTAAAACTTTTGATTTTCCATATGGCGTTACCGGATTAAATGCAGATTCTTCCGTAAGCATATTGTCGCCGGCTGCCCCGTAATTGCTGCAGGAAGAAGAAAAAATATACCTTCCCACACCTGCTTGCTTTGCCAGTTCTGCCAATTTTACGGAAGCTTTATGGTTAATATCAAACGTCAAATCCGGGTTTAAATTTCCGAGTGGATCGTTGGAGAGCCCGGCAAGATGAAGAATAGCATCGAATCCTTCCACGTCTTTTATCTCAACTTCTCTGATATCTTTAATGATCTCAGGAATTTTTACAATTTCATCTCCAAAAGTACAATCTCTGAAAAGATCGCTGTCGTAGCCAATTACATCGTGTCCGGCTTCCAGCAACATTGGAGTTAAGATAGTACCGATATAACCTTTGTGACCGGTTAATAAAACTCTCATAAAATTACTCCTTCCATAATTTCCATGGCGCCTCACCTGATTGCCATAATGATTC
>JAENZU010000628.1 GCA_016841125.1 Melioribacter sp.
AATAAATTACAACGATGAATTGTAACAAGATTTTTCCGGAAAAAATCGGCGGTTAAAAAATATGTTTACTGGTTTAATTGAAGAAATAGGAAGCATTGCTAAGATTGATTCAATCCCGGGGGGCAAGCGCCTCAGAATATCAGCAAAGTTAATTTTGGATGATACCAAAATTGATGATTCAATTTGTGTAAACGGAGTTTGTCTAACCGTAACAAATCTTGAAGATGAATCTTTTTGGGTTGATGCCGTCGGTGCAACACTTTCGAAAACAACTCTAGCCGAAACACGCTTAAACCAAAAGGTTAACTTGGAGCGTGCCGTTAGATTATCGGATAGATTGGGCGGGCATTTGGTGCAGGGTCACGTAAACGGTGTGGGAAATATTTCGGCAGTAAAGAAACTCGGCAGCAACTATTTGCTCGAGGTTTTTGTTCCGGAAGAACTTCATAAGTATATTATTTCTGAAGGTTCGATTGCGCTGGATGGAATCAGTTTTACGGTTGCTGAAATTAAATTCCCAAATGTTGCAATTTCGGTTATCCCGCACACATGGGATAATACTAATTTGAAACACCGCTATATTGGAGAGAAAATAAATATCGAGACAGATGTAATTGCAAAGTATGTCGAAAAATTGCTCGGCGGAAATGGAGATACAGACGAAAAATATTCGGACGAATGGTTTAAGAATTTAGGATATTAGAATGGAAATGGAAGAGACATCACTTATTTTCAACACTGTTGAAGAAGCTGTTGAAGATTTGAAAAATGGAAAGATGATCGTTGTTGTTGACGATGAAGACCGTGAGAATGAAGGTGACATCATCATGGCAGCTGAACTGGCTACACCGGAAGCCGTTAATTTCATTACAAAAGCCGCCAGGGGTATGCTCTGTTTAGCTATAAATAAACAGCGTGCAAAAGAATTGAACCTCGAGCTTATGGTGGAAGATAACACAGCTCTTCATCAAACTCCTTTTACCGTAACAATAGATTATAAATTCGGCACAACTACCGGTATCTCTGCACACGACAGATGCAAAACTATTTTGGCTTCAATTGATGAAAATGTGAAAGCATCAGATTTTGCCAGACCGGGGCACATCTTTCCGCTTGTTGCCAGAAACGGCGGGGTGTTAAAACGTGCAGGTCACACGGAAGCTGCAGTAGATTTGGCTAAACTCGCCGGACTTAAACCTGCCGGTATTCTGTGTGAGATAATGGATGAAGACGGTTCAATGGCAAGAGTACCCCAATTAAAACAATTTGCAAATAAGCACAACCTCAAGCTTATTACAATTGCCGATCTAATTGAGTACCGCAGAAGACGCGAAAAGTTAGTACGGAAAAAAGTAATTATCGATATGCCCTCTAAACACGGGGACTTCAAACTTCATCTCTACGAAAATTTATTGGATAGTCTCGACAATCCGATAGCTCTTGTAAAAGGAGATGTCACAACAGGAGATTCCGTATTAGTTAGAGTTCACTCTGAGTGTTTAACCGGTGATGTGTTCGGATCAAAAAGATGCGATTGCGGAGATCAGCTTGCCGACGCAATGAGAATGATTGAGGAAGAAGGCAGAGGTGTTGTTTTATATATGCGGCAGGAAGGCAGGGGTATCGGACTGGTTAATAAGCTTTTAGCTTACTCTCTTCAGGAAGACGGAAGTGATACCGTTGAGGCAAACGAACTTCTGGGTTTCAAAGCGGATCTGAGAGATTACGGTATCGGCGCACAAATTTTAAAAGACCTGGGATTGAAAAAAATTAGATTGCTGACAAATAATCCGATGAAAATAATTGGATTGAAAGGGTACGACCTTGAAATATTAGAACGGGTATCTTTAGAGATTAATCCCAATGAAAAAAATGAAAATTACCTTATGACTAAAAAAACGAAATTGGGTCATATATTAAATTTTAATACACAAGAAGTGACGAAAAAAGCGGAGTGAAAATGTCAAAAATTATAGAAGGTCATTTATCGGCTGAAGGAAAAAGATTCGGGATAGTAGTTGGGCGGTTCAACGAATTCATTTCGAATAAACTGCTGAGCGGAGCGATTGACTGGATTGTTCGGCATAAAGGGAATGAAGAAAATGTAACCGTCACTTATGTGCCGGGTTCATTTGAGATTCCTTTGATTGCAAAAAAAATGGCGGAGTCCGGCAGATACGACGCTGTAATTTGTTTGGGAGCCGTAATTCGGGGATCCACACCTCACTTTGATTATA
>JAENZU010000629.1 GCA_016841125.1 Melioribacter sp.
GCTATAGATTTTCCAAGAGATGTTTTCCCACCTCCTGGAGGTCCTACAAATCAGCGTATTTGACCCCGCATTTGTTTAACCAGATTGAGAACCGCAATGTGCTCAACTATTCTCTCTTTTGGTTTGTCAAGTCCATAGTGATCTTCATCTAAAATTTTACGAACATTTACCAACTCGAGGTTATCTTTGGTTTTCTTAGACCAGGGAACATCTATAATCCAATCCAGGAAATTTCTTATCACAGTAGATTCGGGGGAATTCGGCGGTGTTTTCTTAAGTTTGTTGAGTTCGTCAAGCGCCTTTTCTTGAACCTCCTTGGGCATTTTAGCTTTTTTTATTTTTTCCCTTATTTTTTTGAATTCCGGGGAAATATCCTCTTCGTCGCCCAATTCATCCTGCAGTATTCTAATTTGCTCTTGGATGATAAATTTTCTCTGAGTCTTCGAAATATTTTCCTGAACCTTAGATTCAATTTCCTTTTCAACTTTTAGAATATCTATTTCAGAATTTAGAATTTTTATGATTTCATATAGTTAATTTGCTATATTGAATTTTTCAAGGATAGATTGTTTCACATCAATCGACTGATTGATGTTTGCAGCCACATAAAATAATTTTCTATCCGGTTCATCAATATTTTCGTAAGCACTAATGGCTTCAGCAGGAATGCTTCTGTTAATTTTGACATATTCTTTAAATAGGGTTGTCATCTGCCGAATTAGAGCATTTAATTCTCTGGGGTCTTCTTGTTTAGGAATAATAACTTCAATCTCAGCTTCAAAAAATCTATCGTTATCTTTAAATCCTACAATCCTGCCTTGAATAATCCCGTCAACTAAAATTTTCATTAATCCATTGGGGAGTTTCAAAATCTGAATTATTTTAGCGATTGTACCTTCGAGATAGATCTCACTATTAGTTGGTTCTTCAACATTTGCTTTTTTCTGAGCCGAAAGAAAAATATATTTTGAAGAATCCAACGCATAATTTGCGGCTCGGATTGATTGTTCTCTGCCAACAAGCACCGGGAAAATCATATAAGGAAAAATTACATTATCTCTTAGCGGAAGTACCGGAATTATTTTGGGTATTTCATCAACAATAGAAAGATCAATTGAACTTCCTTTGGAAAATTCTTTCATTTTCAATAAACCTCAATTATTCTAATTAAACTTAATAATATACCAAATTAAATTTCGGTCATCAAGAAACCCTTTTTAAACATGATGAACAATTTTTAATTTATATTTATTTTTAGTTAATTTTAACTATGTGCAAATATTATTACATAAAATTATGATTGAAAAAGTTAAGATAATTGCGAAGACTGCAGGAAACATTATTAGGGAAGCCTACCGAAAAAATTTCGATATCGAGCTTAAAACAAATGAATCGAATTTGGTGACTACAATCGATAAAGAAGCTGAGAAAACAATTATCGATTTTATTAAAAAAGAATACCCTACACATGCAATAATTGCAGAAGAGAGCGGAAGTCAAAAGAATTTTTCCGAATATACATGGGTAATTGACCCGTTAGACGGTACAACAAATTTTGCTCATGGGCTGCCGATATTTTCTGTTTCCATTGGCGTACAGAAATTTAATGATACTATCTGCGGGGTGGTTTATGATATTATGCAGGATAAAATTTATACTGCCGTAAAGGGGAAGGGAGCTTTCTGCAATGGAAGGAAACTGAATGTTAATAGTAACTCCAATTTGCGCAGAAGTCTGTTGGTTACAGGATTCCCTTACGATATAGATGAAAACCCGAATAGTGCTATTCAAAGATTTAACCGAATGCTGGTTGTATCAAGAGGTATAAGACGTCTCGGTTCAGCCGCAATAGATTTTTGTTATGTGGCTGATGGTATTTTTGACGGATTTTGGGAAGTTCATTTGAATCCATGGGATCTTTGTGCCGGAAAATTAATTGTTGAAGAAGCAGGCGGGTTGGTTACAAATCTCAACGGAGAAAATATAGATATTTTTTCGAAAGAGATATTGGCAACTAACGGAAAGGTTCACGAACAAATGGTTAAAGAATTAAATTCTTTTTAACCTACTTCGATTTCGAGATTCCCCTCACAACGTAGATTACTATTAGTGCGCCTAGCACAGCAACTAAAATACTCCAAAAATTGAATCCGGTTATTCCTGTTCCGCCGAAAAATTTTACAACATAGCTGCCTACAAAAGCACCAACAACACCGAGTATGATATTAA
>JAENZU010000630.1 GCA_016841125.1 Melioribacter sp.
GATATTTTTAAAAATATTTTCGTAGGAGAAACAAAATGGCAGATAAAATTAAAAAAGTATCTATGACTAACACCAAAAAAGAACTACTAGAGGCTTATGATGATTTGGTTTCAAAAATTAAAGAACAGCAGGAACTTCAACTAAATCCTCAAAAAATTGCAGAAGAAAAATCACAAACAGAAATTGTCCAAAAAGTGGACGGAGTGAATTTGGATTCAGTGGTAAAAACTATTAATGAACTCAAATCAGGAATAAGCTCTTCTCTTAACAATATTGAAGTAAAGTTGGAAAAAGAAGTAAAGAAATATGAAGATATTCAGAAAGCAATTGAAGTAAAAGAAAATGAAATAAAAGAAATTTTTGAAATTGAAAAATCTGCCTATACACTTGCCGCACTCATTGAATCTCAAAATCAAAAGAAAATTGAATTTGAAGAAGAAATGGATCATAAAAAATCTACTACCTTAAAAGAAATTGATAATCTTAGGGTCGAATGGGAAAAAGAAAAGAAAGAACACGAAAATTCAATTAAAGAACGTGATGAGAAAGAAAAGAAAGAGGCGGCTAGACAAAAGGAAGAATTTGATTATAACTTTAAAAGAGAAAAACAAATTGCTCACGATAAATTAAATGATGAATTAAAAAAACAAGAAAATGAATTTAATAAACTTATGGAGAGCAAGAAAGAAGAATTAAATAAAAGAGAATCTATTGTTACCGAAAAAGAAACACGATTAAATGAATTAGAGGAGAAAGTTCAAAAATTCAATGCTCAACTTGATGAAGCTATTACAAAAGCCGTTAGTGAAAATACTAAAAAGTTACAAGCTGAGTTTAAGAATAAAGAGGACTTTATAACAAAAGAATTTGAAGGAAAAATCAATGTTTTTACAACGAAGATTGAATCCTATGAAAAGACAATTGGTGAACAGAATAAAAAAATTACTGAATTAACGACTAAGCTTGACGAAGCATATAGTAAGGTTCAAGATGTTGCAGTAAAAACAATAGAAAGTGCATCAAATACAAAAGCATTTAGTGAATTACAGAAAGCGCTTTCAGAAAAATATTCGAACAAGAATAAAGAGTAAACTGGAAAACAGCATACACTAAAGGAGAATAGGAGAGAGGAGGAATTAGTACGAATTGAACAGTAATTCTTTTGCTTCTAAGTCTTTATATTCAAATCTATTATTGAATTTTATGAGTCGTACGATGGGAAACTATCTATTTCGGTACAGCGAGCGTTTGAAAAGCGAAACTCCTAATCGTCCACCTAGCGGTTTAAAGAAATTTTTAATTTTGACTCATCGCTCTTGAAAAATGAAAATTAAATATTCTCTTTTAATTCTCACTGCCCAAAAGTCACGACTCATAACTCGCAGCCAAAGTGAACTGTCATTCATAGCTAAAAGAAAAAAAGTCATTGATTGAAATGGGAAGAGTTTTTCGGTTGTTATTCAATTGAGATTATATGGAGATTCTATGGATTAGGCAAAAAAAGACGTCATTATTAGTTCTAAAAGAAATGGTTCTCAGTCATTGAAGGTCTTAGTTGATATAGTTCGAAGTCATTTATTGTTAAAAGAATAGGGAATAGATCTTCGTTGGAGATTGAAATAAGTCACTGGTAGTTAAAAGAAAAAGAGTCATTTAATGTTAAGAAATGCGTGTTGTGATTCGGTTGTAATTCGGTGGTTATACGGTTGAGATTCAGTTGTAAAATATGGAAAACTGGGGAAGTAAAACCAAAAACCACGAACTAAGAACCAAGAACCACCAGCTCATAGCTTTTAGCCACGCCTAAAGCGTGTAAACATTGAAAATTCAACACTTAAAATTGAACATTCTCTTTTAGTTCTCACACTTGCCCGCCTCAGGCGGGACCCAAAACCCATTACCCAACACCGCTAACTACATTAAAGAATAAATTTGTTAACTAGTTTAAATAGAAACCACATAAATAAATTTCTGCTGCTGGGCCTGGCGTTATTATTCAGCAAACTATTTTTAGTAATATTGCCCTATTTTTTAACGGAAAGTGCGTATAACAACTTTAATAAATTGTTTTATGCTTCTTCTTTGGCAATTGTTTTTTCTGTACTTGGCTTAAATTATAGTTTTGCGAAATTAAAAAATAGTTTAGGTAAGATTTTATTACTAGCCGTGCTGCATTTATTAATATTTATGAGCATCTACATATCCGTAAATCAAAT
>JAENZU010000631.1 GCA_016841125.1 Melioribacter sp.
AAAATAAATTGAAACCGTCCAACAAAAATTGAATCTAATATTTTATGAAAAAGATTAAATTCCAAAATAGTGATGAAGAAATTTCCGTAGGCAAAATTGTTTGCGTAGGACGTAACTACGCCGAGCACGCAAAAGAATTGGGCAACGAAGTTCCGGAATTTCCGATTATCTTTTTAAAACCCGCTTCAGTGTTGGAATATTCCGACGGTGCAATTAACCATCCGGAATACTCAAGCGACATGCACCACGAAGTTGAATTGGTGCTGTTGATAGGGAAAGAAATTAAAAATGCGGATGACGCTGAAGCTGAGGAAACAATCTCCGGCTATGCTGTTGGATTGGATATGACTCTTCGCGATATTCAGAATGAACTCAAAAAGAATGGTCACCCCTGGACTCTTGCAAAAGTTTTTGACGGAGCCGCTGTAGTTTCAGAGTTTAAACATAAAAATGATTACAAGTTTTCCGGGAATGAAAAAATCAGCTTAAAAGTTAATGATCAGTTAAAGCAAAACTCTGATTTATCCAAAATGATTTTTTCTGCGGTAGAAATTGTAAAATACATTTCTAACAAAATGACGCTGGAAAAAGGAGATTTGATTTTTACCGGAACACCTTCGGGCGTTGGAAAAGTAATCCGCGGAGATAAAATATCCGCCGAAATAGAAAATATTGGTAAATTAAAAATTGAAATTAAATAGAGGATCTTATGCCGATTTTTGAATACAGATGTAACGGCTGCAACAGTAAATTTGATATTTTACATAAGTCGATAACAAAGCAGGAAGATGTTTTTTGCCCTGAGTGCAATTCATCTAACAATAAAAAACTGCTTTCCACATTCAGTGCAGCTAATTCATCATCAAGTTCATCCGGTGATTATTGCGAAACCGGATCTTGCGGTGTACCTCAAACCGGGGGATGCGCATCGGGGATGTGCGGACTGAATTGAAAGAAAGGAAGTAAACATGTATTTACGCAAGATACTTTATGTAATTCTTCCGTTTATGCTTACAATTAGCTGCGCCCAGCAATCTGAAAATTCAATTACCATTGAGCAGTTAAATAATGAAATTACGAGCGACTCCAATCTAGTTATTTTAGATGTCCGGACACCGGCTGAACTTACAGGCTCTTTGGGTAAAATTGAGGGTGTGATCAATATTCCAATTCAAGATCTGGAAAGCCGTATTGATGAACTAGAAAAATACAAAGATCGTAATATCGCGGTTATCTGCAGAACCGGTAGACGTTCGGCAATTGGAACCGATATTCTGATAAAAAAAGGTTTCAAAGCAAGGAATGTACTCGGCGGAATGACGGAGTTCCGGCAATCCGAAAAGGGAAAATAGATTATTACAATTTGCTGAGTTCCACCATTTCAGATTTTTTTAACCCTTTTACTACTAATTCGTAGGAATCATCAATCCAGCTTTTCTGAAGTTTGTCCGGAATTAGATTATCTAAATCTACCGTATTCCAATGTTTTTTGTTCATGTGATAGCCGGGTTTTACAGCCGGGTATAATTCTCTCAACTCAACAGCCTTTTCCGGACGGCATTTCAAATTCATACTTTGCGGCGGGGTAAGGTTTACCAAAAGAAAAATCTTACTCATAACTTTAAATACCAAAGTATCTTCATCAAAAGGAAAACTTTCGGAAACCCCCTTCTTTTTTAAGCAATAATCTCTAATTAATTCAATATCCATACAATTCTCAATTTTAAATTGAAGATATCGGTTTCGGGTGAAAATAAAAAGGGATGTCCTATTTTTTCATAATGAAACTGCCATGGAAATTTATTATATTCCGCACATTAAAAGAATAATTTATTAAAAAGGAAAGAGTAAGAAGGTTGAATGATTCAAGTTGGGCAATTGCTACTTAAGCTTGTTTTGCGAGAGTAGAGGAAAGTCCGAACTCCAAAGAACTGGGTGCCAGGTAACACCTGGGAGCCGAAAGGCGTAAGCCTCCGGTTACGGAAAGCGCCGCAGAAAATATACCGTCCTGGCTTTTGTCGGGATAAGGGTGAAAAGGCAGGTTAAGAGCCTACCGCATCGTCAGTAATGGCGGTGGTCCCGTTAAAGGGAGTTCCGAGAATTCGGAATCATGGCAAGCCCCGCTTGGAGCAAGGTCACGCAGAAGATTTCCCCCTTTTCGGGGGAACGAAGTTGTTCGCTTCGGTATCTTCGGGTGGACCGCTGGAATTTGGC
>JAENZU010000008.1 GCA_016841125.1 Melioribacter sp.
ATTTTTTGAAGTATCCGGCAAAACGGAAAACAAAAGTTGGCTGGCAAGTCTCCCCTTTTATCATATCGGCGGACTAAATATTATTACCCGTTCACTTATCGGCCGATCAAAGTTAATAATCCCCAAAAGTTTGTCGCAAACAGATATCGAATTTTCTATAAATAATTTCAGACCATCTTATATTTCTCTTGTCACCACTACTCTCAAGCGAATGCTGGATAAAGAATACAAATTTCCGCTGGAGACTGAAATGGTTTTCTTGGGAGGAGGACCGCTCGATCCGCAGCTTTCTAAAAAGGCAGTTGAGACGGGTATTCATTTATATCATGTTTACGGCTCAACAGAAACTTGTTCGATGGTAATTATTGCCAAAGAGGAGGATATTAAAGAATATCCTGCTGCTGCGGGCAGACCAATGAAGAATTGCGATATCACAATTTTGAATTCAGACGGCACAAAAGCAAAGCCCGGAATTTATGGTGAAATCTGTATCAAAACAGATTCAATATTTAATGGATATTTATTTGATGAAAGATCTTATCAATTATATTTTCACGGCGATTTTTTTAAGTCGGGTGATCTGGGTACAATTAACGAAAATGGTTTACTTTTCGTCGATACACGGAAAGACTCAATAATAATTTCGGGAGGAGAAAATATTAATACCGTCGAAATTGAAACAGCAATATTAAAAACAGGGGGGATTGAAGATGCAGTAGTTATCGGTATTCAGGACGAAAAATGGGGGCAAATTGCCGCAGCGCTTATTCAGCCCGGAAAAAATGTTTCGATTTCATCCGAACTACTTATATCAATGTTAAAAAAAGAGCTCCCCTCATTCAAAATCCCTAAGAAAATAATTTTCACAAATAAAATTCCGCGAACCGAACTTGGCAAAATTAATAGGGACGCGGCTATAAAACTTATCATTTCATAAATTCATAAAGTTTAGATTTTAGATTTTCGGGTATGAGAATTTTATCAAAACTCTTTTTGCCAACAAATACATGGACTGTTGAAACATTCGCTAATAAAACACCCCTATCACTTTCAATTATGTATTCAAGCTCAAAGCTTGAAACCCGAAGTGTTTTGACTAAAATAGTAATTGTCACTTCATCACCATATTTGATTGGATTTTTGAAATCTGCTTCTGCCTTTAAAATCGGGATTGCAAATTCTTCACTAATAAAATAATTTTTCCCCGGTACAAGTTTCGTTAAAAATTCTTCGTAGGCAATGTGAGCCAACTTAAACAAGTTGGCAAAAAACAAAATTCCTCCCGGATCACAATCGCTGAACGAAACTCTTATTTTTGTTTTGTTCATAATTTCAAAGCTCAATTTGTTGAATTACTGAAAACTACAAATTTTTTACATTCATTATTAAATATGTTTTAGTTAGTTTTGCAAGTTAATATTGCATTTATGGTTTAGGATTATGAAATATATTATTACAGCACTACTCTTCTCACTTCTGCTTTTTTCGCAAGAAATAAGAAAAACATATTATCCTTCGGGAGAACTTGAAACCGAAGGCGAATATATTGATGGAATAAAAAACGGATACTACAAAGAATACTATAAGAGTGGTCAGCTCTGGAAAGAGTGGTATTTTGAAAAAGGTGAAGAGGAAGGGATTTCCAACTGGTACTTTGAAGATGGGATACTCAGCATGGTGTGGCTCTACGAATCCGGCAAACTTGAAGGAGTGTCAAAATGGTATTACGAAACCGGCGATCTATGGGCGGAGCCCGCTTATAAAAACGGCGTGCAGGAAGGTTTCACGAAGACTTATTATCCGGGCGGAGCAATCCAAGGTATATGGAACTATAGTAATGGTGCCTTGAACGGCATAAGTAAAATATTTTTTGAAGACGGCGGTCTTGAAGTTGAGCGTAATTATGTTAATAATAAACTTGAAGGAATGAGTAAAGTCTATTATGATTTCGGCGGTGTCGCTCTAGAAGCTAACTTCCGGAATGATCAGCTCGATGGTGTCTCTTATCTTTACTATCCAGACGGATCGATCAAAGTAATTGATTACTACGACATGGGGCAAATTGTAAAAAGACTTAGACACGATATCCAGGGGAAGCTGGAGAAAGTGGAAGAAAGTTTTACAAACTACCACGATACCCGCACGCTTGCATCAGAATATAGTTTTAAGGAAGGTGAAAAGAACGGCATTAACCGTGAATATTATCCAAGCGGCTACATAAAAACCGAATATAATTACAACATGGGAAAACTTGACAGTACCTGTACAACCTATCACGACGGCGGAATAATTGAAAGTGTTGTTAATTACAGTGACGGAGTTAAAGACGGCAAGCAGTTCAGCTACAATGAAAAAGGAGTGTTGATTAGTGAGGAATTATATTATTTGGGCACTATAGAAGGAATTCAGAAAACTTTTTACGAAACGGGCGAAGTCGAAAGCGAGAAAAAAATTGTAAACGGAAAAGTGAACGGACCGGTAAAATTTTATTATAGAAACGGCAGCCTATGGTCTCAAGAACTTTTTAATAACGGAATAAAAGAAGGTATAGCCACGTGGTATTTCGATAATGGTGAAATATCTGATTACGGCACTTACAAAGAGAATTTACTCGACGGTAAATTTTATTCTTATTATAAAAACGGCATGTTAAAGCGTGAAGCCGACTATAAAAACGGCGAAATGATCTCCGAAGTTCTTTACAGTGACAACGGACAGATTTCCGGAGAGATCAGGAACGACAAGAATTAATTTATTATTTATTATTGACGAATGATTATTGAAAAAACAGAAAAGACGAGGCATGTTCGTTTTAACTGATCACGCTGCCTTGTCTTACTAAATTAATTTATTTATCCAAAACTGTAAATTTGCTTTTTCAGTTTGCCATTATTTTAAAAGTATCATCTTTTTCACCTCATTAAAATCTCCCGCAGAAATTTGGTAAAAGTAAATTCCTGAACTGAGATTACTTGGATTAAATTTGACTTTATGCGCACCGCCGTTCATTTCTTTATTCAGCAGTGTTGCAACTTCTTCACCAATAAGATTAAATACTTTAATAGAAACAAACTCACTCTGCGGAATCGAGAATTCAATAATAGTCGATGGATTAAAAGGGTTCGGATAATTTTGACTTAGATTGAACTCTGCCGGTATTTCAATTTCGGAACTAACCGAAGTCAATGGCGAATCATTTCTGAATAATTCACCGTTTTTAGTTCCTGCTAAAATCGACTGTGAATCTTTCATATTAAGCAGACAGCTTACACCGAAACCGCCCATTCCTATCGGCATCCAGCCGCTTTCGAGAGCTTCAGTCAGTACGAATACGCCTGTGGTCCACGAACTCGCATATACGTGATCATCTTGATCTACGGAGATCGAATAAATGTAAGATGCGGTCACATCAAATACATGCTGCCAGTTTTCTCCATTGTCGGTAGAATGGTATAATCCATTGCCGTAAGTGCCGGCAAAAAGTCCACCGGTTGAGGTTACCCCCAAACTCCAAATATGACTATAGTCGATTGTTAATTTTGTGAACTTGTTATTCGCCGAGGAGTACTTATAAACTCCATCATTAAATGTAGCAACAAACATCTCGCCATTGGGATTAAAAATAATATCCTGCACGGCAAACTTATCGGATTCATTTCCAAGGTGATTCCAGTTTGCACCATTATCTGTCGATTCAAAAATTCCGTATCCCCAGACTCCTGCATAAATGGAGTTTTGATATGTTACAAGTGCCCGCACGTCCTTAGCTTCGTGAGCAATTAGGTTCCAAGCGCCTTGAGTATTCTTTTTATAAAGACCCTGCTCAGTTCCTGCAAATAGGAAGTTTTGATCTTCGGCAAGAGCCCAAACATAAGCAACATTCATATCAGGATTTATTCTACTCCAACTGACCCCAAGATCGTTGGAACCGTAGATAATTCCGCCCCAGGTGCCGGCGTATAAATCACTGCCGCTTCCTTGGAGCAGTGTCCAAATAATCTCTCCTTCACCGAAACTGTTTGCGATCTGCCAGTTACCATTACCGCCTACCACCAGACTCGAATTATCTTCAGATTCAATTTGAACAGAAGCTTGTGCTGAATTGTTTTCAAGATTCGGATCGATCTCACCAGCATTGGTGATTTCAGCTAAATTAGTAAGGGTTTCATCAATCGGAACATTTCCGACGAATTTAACATTGTTGAATTGACCTGACCCGGTGACCGACTTTGCTATCATCTGACCGTTTTGAACTCCGCTTACAAAATTTACATTTGCCAACGGGGCAAGAATTGAACCTGTAACATCTATTTGTCCGATCGTCAACTCTTCGGCTTCATAAAAATTATAAAGTACATTTGATATATCTGTACCGGTAACGACAAGTCCTCCGCCCCAATCGATGTTATCACCGGAAATATTGACTAATACAACAGCGGCATTCGGTACCGTAATCAAAACTTCAGAGACTGTCGTTAGATCATCACCGTTAACTTCAAATACGTTAAGTCCGGGTAAGTTACCCACAAGCTGAAGTTTACTGTATTCTAATACAGTGGTTCCGGTTGGATTATATTCCGATAACTGAATTGACAAATTTTTGAGTTCGACCTTTGCTTCGTCAAAATCAACCGGCAAATCAGACAAGTGATAAATTGATCCTTGAACACATCCATTTATAGGAAAACTGATAGAATCTTCACCGTAAACTACATCTCCGCCGTAAACGGCTCCTGTAGTGAATTCCAGATCTTCGCCAACCAGCAAAGCAATAGTAGGATTATCCGGTGCGGGCAGTTTATAACCCACACTGTAGGTTCCAAGAATTGCATCACCGCCAACAGCGGCTTTCCCTTCCGTATCAGAAGATGGCTGAATAAGATCTTCCAAAACAAATAAATTATAATCGGACGCTACCCCTAAGTCAAAAAAGCTCTCGTTAACCGCAGAAATATTTATTTGAACCGTAACTGTAAGAACTGCCTCTACTCCAGACTCGAGCTGATCAATATTCCATCGGTAAGTGTTGCCCTCAACATTAGCGAAAGTACCGTGTGTTACAGAGTAAGCTTGGAAATCCAAACCGTCCATCAACTCATCGGTAACTTCAATATTTGATGCAGCATCCGGACCGTTATTGGTAAGTGTCACTGTAAATAAAACTTCATCTCCGTCTTCTGGGTTTTCATTCGATACAGTTTTGCTCAAAGATAAATCAGCTTCCGGTTCGGGGTCATCTTCCTGACTTTCCCCGGTAAAGTAAAAATCCATTCCTTCAATATCTTCTTTATGATTCGCTACATGTGTATAAGTCTGGGTTATAGGATCAATTTTGTATAACTTTTTATCGTCTGCTGCATAAATAAATCCATTTGGATGTGCAGCGATCGCTTCAATTTTCTTCGAGCTTGTCAACTCGAGCACTTTCGAAATTGAACCGCTTGTTATTGATCCGTCAAACTTCCAAAGTTCACTTTTTTTAGAATTAGTTTTATTCAAGTAGATAACCCCGTCAGAACCTAGGGTTAAACCATCAACACGGAATGAGCCATTGACATTTAATGTGCTCACCACAGTAACTGAAGCGTCATTTAAATCAATCGAATAAACGGTTTTATTATTTTTGGATATCCCGTATAGCACTCCATCTATAAATTGGAGATTGGTAATTTCCGATGAACTGCTGCCGGCACTAAGTCCGGTATTTCCAATGTATTCGGCAGTAACCGGAGTATCTTCATCTCCATCAACTTGATCACCGCTGATTTTATAGAGTTTCGAATTATGGACATTATTCATTAAATAAATATCTCCGTCGGGTGATATCGTAAACGCCTCTATATCCTCATCTCCGCTAATACCGTCAATTTCACCCTCCTCATTTTCATGAATATGATTTTCTTCGATAACATAATAATACAATTTGTCATCTTCATCCTGTACCGCCCACAGAGTAAGCGGCGGAAAATTATTTATGCCCTGATATGTGTACTGCGCAAATATATTTACAGTCATCAAAAATATTACGAGCAATATTTTTTTCATAGTTCTACCTTTGTTTTCGATTGAAACAATTAGTAAAACAATGATTCAAAGATTATTCCACTTTAATGAAAAATTGTTTATTGCTTGGGGGGATAAATAACAAAACACAAATATTGGAGAGATTATACTCTAACTAATAAAAATAAATAAAAGTGATTATTATAAATTCACTTAAGTTCAATAATCTGAGATCCTACTTGCAATTCGACTTTATTATTACTTTTTTGAATAGAGTAATCACTAAATTCACTAGTGTTTATAGTGGCTTCTGTAAATTTACTATTTCTCGAATATCGGGATACTACTACATTTCTATAGTACCATTCAGAATTATTGAGATATGGGGAGTTTGAAACAACTGCAAAGAGATCATGGCTGTCAGCAAATAAATCCAAAATTATTTTACCCTCATCAGCCGACTCATCAACCAAAACAAACCTATTATTAAGGTCGATCAGGAAATAATTTCGGTTTGTCCATCCGCAAAATAGATTGCCGGCGTCAACAAAACCTGCTTTTTCAAACGGCTGATTAATTGAAATAATCTCTTCAAAATTATTATTAAAAACGGATGTTTTAAATTCCGGTCCGGCATCTTTCCATCCGAATGCAGACAATGCAATCAAATTGCCATCTCCGGAAATTTTAATACCGCTTGCATTTTTGTATTCGGACAAATATTCGTCGATTGCCGCACCCTTACTATCTACAAGTTTAACAACTGTATTTGTAAGTTTCGGATCTGAAATTGCAAAAACAAATCTGTCAGTCTTTAAATCAAAATAAATTGTGCGCTCGTAATCTGGCTCGGCTTCTTTCAACAAACTGAACTCTCTTTCAAATTGACCGAACCGATTATAAATTTTTACCACCGCATCAAAAGAAGAGACCAGCACGATCGAACCATCTTCTAAAACACCTGGCTGCGGGTAAGGAATATCGTATGACCAATCGATATTGAATGATACCTGGCTGTTTCCATTTATATCATAAACTGTATAATTCAGCTTGCTCAAATCATTTTTATCTACTGCAGATTTAGTAACTGTACGATCAACTTTATGTCCATTCATTTCAAATGATTGTGAATATGCTGTGACAACTAACAGCAAAAAAATTAAAACTTTTTTCATTTTATCCTCTTACTTCAAAAGTATCATTCTTATAGTTTCTTTGTAATCCCCCGCGGTAATTCGTGCAAAATAAACACCGCTTGCAAATTTATCGGCATTCCAAACTACTTTATGGTTGCCCGCATTTTTTTCTTCGTTAATCAATACGTCCACTTCTCTGCCAAGCACATCATAAACTGCCAGTCTCACAATATTCTTTTCGAGAATAGAATAATTAATAGTTGTAGCAGGATTGAAAGGATTCGGGTAGTTCTGTTCGAGTTTATAATCGAAAGCGGACACTGGATTAATTTCATCAGCTATATTTGTTGCAAGATCGAAATAATCCAGAACTTTAGATATCAAATTTCTTCTCTGAGTGAAAGAAGCGGTAGTTTCCCAAGGGAATGAAAAATATATAACTTTGCCGATATCCGCAGAATTACCGAAAGTACCGGTATATGCCACTCCCGCCTTTCTGAAAACAGCACCGCTTCTGAATTGATTGAAATTAAGAATTGCTGAGGAACCATTAACCGGGTCAATATCATCGGGATAATCTTCAGGATAGATTTGACCGATTGAAGCGGAGACACCCTCGAAAATAGATCCGGAAATTCCCGTAACTAAATTCATCGAAGAAGAACCGTCATCAATAAAACTTGCCTTTAGATAATTCTGATAAAAATTGAGATCGTTGGAAGCTGAAGCGGTGTGCGATCGTCCCAAATCCCATCCTATCTCGGAGCCTGTAACAAAAAGTTTTCCGCCGTTCTCCAAATAGTTTTGCAGCTTTTGCTGTTCCGCAACAGAAAAGGTTTCCAATACAGTTGATTCATCACCCACATACCAGAAAACCATATCGAAATTATTTAAATCGATCGAGTTATCGGTAACGGCTTCGTTAGCACATGAAGATAAAACAATGCTGTCGCTGACAGTCAATGCAGCAAAATAATCTGTGTTGAAAGTATGAGTTGGTTCTGCCCAGCTTGCGGATCCGCCGTATCTATCGAATCCGTCAACAATTAAAGCTTTCGGAAATGTTGTGCCGTCAAAGTAAGATGATCTCGAATAAGTATCACTAATTTTACTTTCATTACCAATTGAATCAACAGCAGTTAAATAAAAGAAATAAACTTCATCGGATGTAGGATTGATAAACTCAGCAGGGCTATTAAAATCAAACGAGTTTAATTCTTTGGTAAGTGTATTTTCATCCGCAGCCAATTCAAAATTTAGAAGCTGTGTATTGCCTGTGTAGTAAAGTCTATAACCCAATAAATCAGATTCACTATTTGAAGTCCAAGAAACATGAACTCCTTTTTTACTGTCGGTATTTAATATTGATTTCAATACAGGTCTTTCGGGAGCAACAATATCGGCGTGTGTAATTGATATCGGGAAAAATGCGTTTGCTGTATTGCCTCTCGTATCCTCTGTAAAAATTTCGAGCTGGTAATCACCTTCATCATATAATTCCGTATCAAGATAGTTATCGCTTACCGCACCGGTTATATTGATGTTGGCAGCTCCGCTTCCATTTGTAATAATATAAAGCGGATTGCTAAGTGTAGCAACTCCATCAACAAATACATTATGAACATCCGAATTATTTGGTTTGGTATCGAATTTATATTTTACCCCGTTGCCGTGTGGTTCATTAATTATTGAAGTACCTGCAGCATCCCAAAGACGGTAACCCAAAATATACGTGCCGTTATTTATATGGCTTGCAGACGTTCCGTTTCTTTCTCGGACTCGAATAATAATATCGAGTTTAGCCGCAAGATTATCGGCAGGTAATTCATTCATTGTTCCGTTTAGTACAAATTGAATAGTATTTGCATCAATCTCCGGTGAATAAGGATCGTTGAATGGATCAAGCCCGCCATTTGGACGAATATTATTTATTTCAACCGCATATGCATCCGGGTTATTTACAAGTTCGCGTTCAATTAAATGAACATGCCCTTGACCGGAATAAATAGTTCCGAGGATAGTAACACCGCGGGTAACGCTTTGTCCAACCGAAATAGAAGGACTCGGCAGAATGTGCAGATAGGTTATCCTTTTCCAGATACCGCCGTAATTGGTAATTACAGATACATAAGAGTTGGAACCATCATTCACTTTTGAATAAACCGCACCGCTGATACAAGAATAAACCGGGTTACCGTCCGGTTCTGCAATATCTACAGCATTGTGGAAGTGGTCGCTAGAAAGAGTATTTCTAAATTCACTGAAGCCGGCTGTTAGAAACTGACTCGAGTTTAATGGCACCACTGGCCACTGATACTTGATTGTATCTGTTTGCGCTTGTAAACTCAAAGAAATAATTAACGCAGATATCAAAACTTTCATTTTGCTCATAAAATCAATTTATTTATTTATTCTAAAAATATAATTATTTGAATAAGAATTCATACCAAAAACTAGGAATACTTTTTAAATATTACAGTAAATAAAGTACCGGCGCCCTTCTCGCTTTTTACTTTAATGATCGCATTATTCAATTCGGCATATCTTTTTACGAGGGCAAGTCCCAAACCATTACCTTCAAATTTTCTTGTATAGCCCGACTCTTCTTGAGAGAAGGGGGTAAATAATTGAGGGATAAACTCTTCTCTAATTCCAATACCCGTATCGGAAATTTCGACAACTAAATTTGCTTGCTCAGATTTAAGTAAAACTGAAACTTCCCCCTTTGCAGTATATTTAACAGCATTTTCCAATAGATTGATAAATATTTGACCAATCGTATAACTATCCCCGTAAACATTTGAAGATGCACTTTTATTACTGTACTGGAATAATAAATCTTTGTTCGAAGCAGTAATACTTATCTCTTTGCATATTTTGGATAGAATATCTTCGTGAAGATCGACTGAACTGAAGTTAGGATTGTATGCACCCGATTGAATTTGAGACATATCAAGTATCAGATCTATAGTTCTGATCAAACGTCTCCCGCCATTTTCGATAATATTGAAACTTTCCGATAACTCCTCCGGAACGGTTTCATGCAATTGTTCCTTAAGGAGAGAAGAAAAACTCATAATTGAATTTACAGGTGTCCTTATCTCGTGCGACATTTGAGCAAGAAAATCCGACTTAAGTTTATTTGATTTTTCGGCTTCAGTTTTCGCAGCCAACAATTCCTTTTCAATATTTATTCTATCGCTGATATCATATGCTACTCCTATCGTTCCGAGTATTTTTTGTCCATCGCCAAATATGGGAGAATAACTAATTTCAAATTTGTAATCTTCAACATTTCTTACATTTTTAAATCGTTCCCCTTTTAGGGCTCTTTTAATATCACTTTGTATAGCTTTATAACGCCGCACAACCGCTTCAGAAGATCTCCCAACCAAATTATTTTGATCAAAACCAAATATTTCCAAAAATTTACCGCGGGCAAGTTTAATTCTGCCGGCTTTATCTAAAACAAATACTACAAGCGGAATATTGTTGAGCATCGAATCAATTAATTTTTTGTTTTGTCTAATTTCATCTTCAGCGTATTTTTCAAAAGTAATATCTTCCTGAATACTCAGCAGATGTTCAATTTCACCATTTTCATTTTGAAGCGGTGATACAGAAGTCGAAACCCAATAGATTGATCCGTCTTTTCTTTTATTCTGGAGTTCCCCTTTCCAAACTTTGCCCATTTTAATATTTGACCAAAGCTCTTCATAAACCTCATCATTTAATAAACCCGATTTAAGTAAACTTATCGGTTTACCGTAAACTTCTCTCGTTTTATAGCCTGTCATCATTTCAAAACGAGGGTTAGCGTACTCAATTATCCCTTGTTTATCTGTTATCACAATTCCCACCGGGCTTTGATCTACAGCAGTAGATAACTTGCGAAGTTCCTCCCTGCTCTTAACCGATTCCGTAATATTTTTTAATGTCCCGATTAAAGCAAGTTTATTATCAAAAACGAAAGTGCCCACATGAATATTAACAAAAATTCTGGTGCTGCCATCTTTGTGAAGAACACGAAAATTATATTCGTCAATTAGTTCTTCACCTTTAGTTCTTCTCTCTAAGCGTTTCATTACCATTTCACGGTCTTCCGGGGCAATGAAAATACTAATTTCATTCTCAAGTAATTCTTTAACCGTGTAGCCGGCTAAATTTGCGAGAGCGGTATTGCAGAACTGTATTTTTCTATCATAAATTAAAAAAACACCGTCCTGAATGTTTTCTACTAAACTGCGGTATCTTTCCTCCGAATCTTTTAAAAGCTTTGTTCTGCGTTTTACTTCATTTTCCAATTTGGAATAATATTTTTTTCTCTGGTGGTAACGTATTGCTACAAACAATAAAATAATTACTCCGGCAATCGAAATAGTATAGAACCACCATTGATCATAAAACGGTTTTAAAATTCTTATAGCCGCTGATTTCTCAATGAGACTTGCATTATTGAAAGCATTTATACCATTTAACTTTAGTGTATAACTGCCGGGATTAAGATTTGTATATCTAATCAAATTATCGGGGGACGATTTATGAACCATCCAATCTTCATCATAGCCTTCGAGTTTAACTTTAAATTCGTTTTCCGTCTCATCAATAAAAGAGATAATGCTTATCTTGAAAAAGATGTCGTTGGAATATGTAGTATAAAAGCCGCTTTCATCAGGAGTTAAGTCACCGTCCCGCGTAAAAATATTTTCAATATAAATTCTAGGCGGATCAGTATAATCCATAATGTCATATTCCGGCTTGTAGAGGGAGAGCCCGCCGTCATTTCCTATCCACAGATTATTTTTTTCATCAACCAATACAGCATCTCTATTGATCTCATTGCCGGATAAACCATTCCGGTAAGTATAATTTGAAATATGATCACTATGGAACACCGCCATACCATTATCCGTACCTATCCAGATCGTGCCGTTAAATTTATTTATTGAATAGACAGGACGCATGATGGCTTCACCATTTAATTTTAATTGACTGAGAGTATCATCGTCCAATTTGAATAAACCTGCTGCAGTACCGCAATAAACCGTGTCCCCGCTGATCATCAAATTGTAAATATTATTTGCCGCAGAATTGGAAAGGGATACGAAGTTATTCCATTCCCAAGTATTTACATCAATATAAATAAGTCCGTTAAGATTAGTAGTTATGTAAATATTGTCTTCGTTATCAAAAAAGATTTTCCTAAAAATATTCCTCTGAAATTTTTTAGGAACAGTAAGCGGAATAAATTTTTCATTTACTAATTTATACAAAGCACCTTCGGAACTTCCAAAGATTTCACCTTTTTTATTAATTTCGATGGAGTAAGCTGATTTAAAACCACTCTCCATTTTGAAAAAACTTAATCTGCCGTCAAGAGCTAATTTGCCGAAACCCAGTTTTTCAGCAGCCAAATAAACGTTCCCTAAACTATCGGCAGTCAGGTCAAGTGTTTTATCTCTTTTGTATTCCGAAGTTGATTTATCATAATATTCAATTTTCGTAAACTCTTCATTCTTAAAAATTGTCATCCCGTTTGTATGTCCAAAGATTAAAGCACCGTCATTTCTTTGAACTATTGAACTAACTTCATCGGCTAAAAGCCCGGACTCCGAACGGTAATTCTTGAATGCCAAAAGCCGAGCTTTCGTTACACCTCTAGCCCCTACAACCCAAAGGTTATTTTCAAAATCTTTATAAATTGAGTTTGCCCCATCCTGATGTAATCCTGCTGATTTTCCTAAAACAGAAAACTTACCGGAAGTAAATCCATATACAAAGAGATTAAACTCGTTACCAAAAAACAAAAATTGATTTAGAAAAATTACCGGTTCGATTACCCTATTATTCCGAAACTTTGATTGATCGAATTTACCGGATACTAGTAGTTCATACTTGCCATTTATTATTCTACCTAATGTGGTTTCACCAACAACAAATACCTGGTTGTTTGCAGCATCAAATTTGATAGCGTAAACTTTTTCAAACGGCAGTTTATTATCTTCGCCAAAGGTGTTTTCAACAAAACCATTATTAATTACCGAAACACCGCCATCTGTCATCACATAAATATTGTCATCATCAACCTCAATTGAATAAACCCTGTTTCCTCGCAGTCCCTCACTTTTTGATATCTGTTGAGTGGTGCCGTTTTTAGAAATGAATACTCCGTTAGAATAAGTTCCAACAACAATAATTGTATCCGGCTCATTTGTCAGTACTTCAAAATCTGTGGGCAACATACTCTTCGGTGAATTACTAATTTGATATTTGGACCATTCCCCGCTTTTATAATATGAGACCCACAAATTAGGGCTGGAACTTAATGCCCAAATTCCGCCGTCGCTGTCTTTCTTAAGGCGGTAATAATCATTTGTAAGGCCGGTATTATTAGTTGTGAAAACATCCCAATTGTACCCGTCGAAAACGGAAATACCATTTCTGGCGGCAAACCACATTTTACCGCTATCATCCTGAAGTACATCGTACACTCTGCTGCTGTTTAATCCATCCGATTCAAAATAGGATCTGAATTCAAATGACTGTGCAGAAACTAAAGTGTAAAAAAATACCGCAGCAAATATTTTTATTGCGAAATTAGGATTTAACATCTTACTTAGAATTATAACTAAGAAATTTAGCATTAAAAAAGAAAAAATACACTCTTGGCAGATAAATAATTCTGCAGATTAAACTATGGAGGGTTTCCTCTTAACCAGTGTAATTTTTGGAAGAATAGGATGTGCTTTCTTACTGAGATTGAAAAGATAAAGGAAAAGAAAATAAACACCCATAAAAAGGCATCCCGTAAAAAACGATGTAAGTTCAGCATTAGCACTGCCGGCATTATATTCCATACCCAGCATTATGCCTAAAATAAATAGTATGAGCGGAATACCGTACATCAGAAATGAAACTTTGAGTACAGTTGAACCTGCAACAGATATTCGAACTTCATCCCCCGGTTTTGTTTTAAAAGGATCAGCAGCTCTAAGTATTTTTGTGCTGTCTGATTTAGGTTTGCAGAATAATTTTGCCGAACATTCTTCGCAATTATCTGATGAGATTAAAGCAATCTCGGCAACTCCATTGTCTGATTCTATTACAATACCTTCTTCTAAAAATTCGTCGTACATAATTGTTCTAATTTACTGTTGGTTCATTATTGTTGTCTTGATGAATTCGAGTAATAGCACCGGTTCTGCATTTATCGAAAGGAATTAAATCTTCATTCAATTTGCTGTAATCAATCACGCCAAGGTAATTATCCATTTCGATACCGCCGTCAGATTTACGCGCGCAGATACCGCATCCTAAACATGCAACGCTGCAAACATCTTTAGATGTTTTCGGATCGTCATGATTTTTGCAAAATACAAAAACGTTTCTATCGATCGGGTGCATTTCAATAATATCACGCGGGCAGGATTTTACGCAAACACCGCAGCCTGTGCAGAGCTCTTCAATCACGGTTGGTATTCCGTTATCTGTCATTATCATCGCATCGAATGGGCAGGCTTCAACACAATCGCCGCCGCCCAAACAACCGTAGTAACACATTTTATCGCCGCCGGAAACAAGGTCCATGGCTGAGCAGCTCAAAGGTCCGTAGTAATCTGCCATCTTTCTAACCGCTTCGCTGTTGCCGCCGTGGCACAATACTCTTGCAATTTGTTTAACAGAGGCACCGGCATCAACTCCCATTATTTCGGCAACTTCTTTTGCCGTTTCTTCACCGCCAACGGGACAGCCGTTTACTTTTGCGCTTCCGTCAACAACATTAACCGCAAAATCATAACAGCCGGCTTTTCCGCAGGCACCGCAGTTTGCTCCGGGCAATGCATCGTTAACTTTTCCGATCAAAGGATTTTCTTCAACTCTCAATTTTTTATCTGCCAATGCTAAACCGCCGGCGAAAATAAAACCTAATCCGCCCATTGTAGCAATTGCGATTATTAAAGTTGCGTCCATCTAAAATTACCTCCGTAAAAATTTATATCTGCTCCGTTCAAAATTTCAAACCGAAGCTAGTTATTAACACTCAAAATAAAAATTAAAACATATTTATACTGATATTAAACCTGCAAATCCCATGAAAGCAAGGGCTAAAATACCTGCAACCAAAAGAGTGATCGGGGCACCTTGAAACGGCTTTGGAACATCGGCTAAATCCAGTTCCTCTCTAATTCCCGCCATTATTGTTATGGCAAGAGTAAAACCGGCACCGGCACCAACTCCATAAAATATGCCTTGAATAAAAGTATATTCCTTTAATACAATAAATAACGCAAGGCCAAGTATCGCACAGTTAGTAGTTATTAGCGGAAGAAAGATTCCTAACGCTCTGTACAACGGCTGGCTTACTTTTTTAATTACCATTTCAACAAATTGCACAAGCGAGGCGATAACTAAAATGAATGAAACATACTGCAGAAACTCCAATCCGTTCGGGACTAAAATTAAATGATAGATAAGCCATGTTACAACAGAAGTTATAACCATAACAAAGGTTGTTGCCAATCCCATTGAAAATGCCGAAGAGATTTTTCCGGATACGCCAATAAATGGGCAAATGCCCAAAAAGTATGCAAGTACAAAGTTGTTGACAATTGCTGCCGAAAAGAAAATTAAAATCAATTCCATTTGTTAAGCCTCCTGTGCATTTACTGTTGGCGATTTTGGCTTAAGATATTTTTCGCGAAGCGTTTCACGTTCTTTATTTTTTTTCTTAGCAATATATGCATTAGAGAAACCCATCAGTAAGCCGAGAGTTAAAAATGCACCTGCCGGCAAAATCATAATTAGCCATGGTTCATAAAAATCGGGTAAAACTTGGAAACCCAATAAAGTTCGGGTTCCCAATATCTCTCTGATTCCGCCAAGCACAAATAGTGCACCGAGAAATCCTGTTCCCATTCCAAGGGCGTCCAGCACCGATCTGCCGACTCCATTTTTTGATGAAAAAGCTTCCTGTCTTCCGAGTATCAAACAGTTTACAACAATCAACGGAATGTATGGTCCGAGTGATTTACTCAATTCAGGGAATTGCGCTTTCATCACTAAATCTACTAATGTAACGAATGTGGCAATGATCAAAATGTATGCTGCTATTCTAACCTGAGTCGGTATAAGTTTTCTAATAATTGAAATAATCAAGCTTGAGAATACCAGCACAAACGTAGTAGCCAGTGCCATTGCAATTCCATTAATTGCTGATACCGTTACCGCCAGTGTGGGACACATTCCCAAAACCTGTTTGAAGACCGGGTTTTGATCCCACAATCCTTTTACATATTCCTGCGATAAAGTTGCTTTCGTTTTCACAACTCACCTCCTTCTTCTTTCACCTTACGAAGTTTTTCCATTCCGGCATTTACAATTGCAATAACAGCTTTAGAAGATATTGTAGCACCGGTAATTGTCTGCACTTCATTAGTGGGTTTAGAAGTTGGTTCGACTTTAACGGGCAGAATTTTAGGAACCGAACTGAGATTAACAAACTTATTCAGAAAATCATCTTCGGTTACTTTGGTTCCAAGTCCGGGAGTTTCAACCTGTTCAAGAATTTGTAAACCGACAATTTCTTTTAAGTCATTTTTAACACCAACCATCAATCTGATCTTTCCCTGAAATCCGTTCCCTTCGAAAGGCAGCGCATATCCAATCGGGTTATTCTGATCATCAAAAACTTTGTATAATTCGAAATCAACAGTCTCAACTTTTTGTTGGTTTTTAGCTTCAGGCTGAACAGTGAAAACTGCTTTCTCGGTCGCTGCTTTACGATGTGCGGCAATCTTTGGTGCAGCCCATCCGCTTACTTCGGAGAGGAGTCCTCCCGAGATAATTCCAATTATTGACAATGTAACTAACATGTGAATTACTATTTTCATTTTGCCTCCCCGAAAATTTGAGGACGAGTATAACGATTAATCATCGGTACAAATGCATTCATAAATAATATTGCATACATAACACCTTCAGGCAAACCGCCGAATAATCTTATGATCACCAGCACCAGTGAAATACCTAATCCAAATATCCACATTCCTTTTGCGGTAATAGGTGAACTGACCCAATCGGTAGCCATAAAAAATGTTCCGAATAAAAATCCGCCGGCAAGTAAATGGAAAAGAGGGTTCGGGTAAGCGACCGGATCGACCAGCCAAAATATTCCGCCGAAAACAATCACCCCGATTATCATAGCTAAAGGAATACGATAGTTAGCTACCCCGATTGCAATGAGAAAAATTCCGCCGAGCAGAACCGCAATTGATGAAGTTTCACCAAGTGATCCGCCGATATTACCTATAAACAATGAAGATAATTGGGTTACGACTGAATCAAATTTGAAAGCCGCCAGCGGAGTTGCAGAGGAAATGGTATCAACCGCAAAGTTCGGTTTTTCCCACGTTGTGATTGCTACAGGAAATGAAGCCTGCAAAAACGCTCTTCCGACCAATGCGGGATTAAAAATATTGTAACCTAATCCCCCAAAAATTTCTTTTCCCAAACCAATTGCTACTATTGATCCCAAAGCAGTAAACGCAAGATTAAAATTGGGAGGGAGAATCAAAGCTAAAAGTAAACCAGTTATTACTGCGCTTCCGTCTTTAATATTAATTTGCCTTTTCCTAATCGTCTTGATCAAAGCTTCGGTTCCGACGGCAAAACCGATGCTAACGGCAATTATCAATAGTTGATAAAAACCGAAAAACACCACCGCAGAAATTGTCGGGGGCAGCAAAGCTATAATTACCATCCACATAGCCTGCTTAGTAGACCACCTTGAATGAACGTGCGGCGAACTAGTAAGTTCTAATCTGTAAGTAGGATTTACTGTTGTAGTTGTCATTTCTACTCTATATTCATTATCAGTTTATTAAGCGGATTGTTTATCTCTTTGCATTTTCATCACACGCTGTTTTCCCAAGCGTATCCATTGAACTAAAGGAATATTTGCCGGACATGTATAAGTGCAAGTTCCGCATTCCATACAAACCGTTATGCCTAAATCTTCGGCCTCTTCAAATTTTTCTAATTGAGTAAAACGAGCTAATTTTGTCGGCACCAAATCGAGCGGGCATGCTTCCACACACATTCCGCAACGTAAACAGGGTGTTTCATCCTGTGCATTAATTTCTTCTTCGGTGAGAACTAAAATTCCTGAAGTAGCTTTCATTACCGGAGCTGAAAAATCAAATTGAGCAACTCCCATCATTGGTCCGCCAACAATTACTTTTTTTGCTGTATCTTTCGGACCGCCGCAAAACTCCAAAACATCAGCCAGCGGTGTTCCAACACGAATAATTAAATTTTTCGGCTGATTTATTCCGAGTCCTGAAACTGTTACAGCAGCAGTTAATAAAGGCTCACCTTTGACAACAGCATCATTTACAGCAATAGCAGTTCCGATATTTTGGATTACAACACCGACATCAAGCGGCAGTTTTCCGGGAGGCACTTCCCTATTTGCAATTGCTTTGATAAGCATTTTTTCGGCGCCCTGCGGATATTTAGTCTTTACGGTTTCAACAATTATATCAGGTTCATCGGTAACCAGTTGTTTCATTTTTTCAATTGCTTCAGGTTTATTATCCTCAATCCCAATTGCACCTTTCTTAACACCCAAAGCTTTCATTATCAACTTCAAACCTTTAACTACACTTTCACCGCGATCAAGCATAAAACGGTAATCGCGGGTTAAATAAGGTTCACATTCGGCACCGTTTAAGATAACGTAATCTATAGTTTTATCTTTGGGAGGAGTCAATTTTACGAAAGTCGGGAAAGCTGCACCACCCTGACCGACAATTCCTGCCAATCGCACACGGTCTCTAATTTCTTCGGCTGTTATGGTATCAAGATCGAGCGGTTCCAGCAATTCAAATTCGTTGCTCTCTGCTGAGTCGATTATGATTGCTTCTTTCGGGAATCCGCTTACGGTTGTACCTATCGTAATTTTAGTAACTTTACCCGAAACCGAACTGTGAATTGGAGCCGAAATAAAACCTTCCGGCTCGGCAACAACTTGACCTGCTTTAACTTCATCCCCTTTTTTAACCAAAGGTTTTGCGGGTTTGCCGATATGTTGGGATACGGGCAGAATTATTTGTTTTGGATTCGGCATAATTTCAAATGCCATATTTTCAGTGAGTTCTTTAAATTCTTTGGGATGAACTCCCCCTCTAAAACTTTTTACGTGTTTGAAAAGACTCATAATATTTTCTTCACTAAA